>NZ_JDWE01000090.1:0-9108 GCF_000685765.2 Frankia sp. BMG5.23 | reverse complement strand
ACCGGCCCGGGGTGCTCCTGGGTTTCCTCGCCGAAACCGGCCTGGCCTGGGAGGAGCTGTGGTCAACATGACTCTCCGCATTAAAGCTCAGTAGCGGCAGGCCGGGCACGGGAGAACCATCAGGCCAGGGTGGCCTCGAGGTCCTTGCGGATCTCCTCGGGGGTGACAGTCGGCTCGTACCGGCGGACCACTTTTCCGTCCGGGTCGACAAGGAACTTGGTGAAGTTCCACTTGATCTCGTCGGTGCCGATCGCTTCCGGCCGGGTCTTCTTGATGTGCTCGTAGAGGAAACCGGCATCGGGCCCGAAGTCACCGGGCGCCTCGGAACGCAGGTGGGTGTACAGCGGGGCCGCGTCGGGTCCGTTCACCTCGATCTTCCCCAGGACCGGGAAGGTGACGTCGAACTTCGTGGCGCAGAACTCCTGGATCTCGGCATCGGTGCCCGGCTCCTGCCCGCCGAACTGGTTACACGGGAAGCCGAGGATCTCCAGGCCGCGGCCGTGCAGATCCCGGTACAGGGACTCCAGCCCCTCGTACTGCGGCGTCAGACCGCATTTGCTGGCAACGTTGACAATCAGCAACGTCTGGCCGGCGTAGTCGCCGAGCGAGCGGGAGGTTCCGTCCGCGGCATCGACGGTGAAGTCATGGACAGTCATGGACACCTGACTCTCGATGAGGGCGAGCTGGGACTTCGCGGCCGGTCTCCGGCCGCCGAGCGACTTCGACGCTATCCCCCAGAAGTTTTTATGTCATCGAGTTGGTTGCATAACCCGTCAGCGAGGCGAACCGGTGCCTCACGACCGGGATCGACACCGGGATGGCTGGCGCCCCCCGGTCGGGACCGGTCAGGGCCGACCTGGGTGTCTGCGATGCTCATGGGATCCGGAACGGATACTCACGGGTCCCGCGACGGCCCCCAAGACGACGAACAGGAACGTCAGAGATGACCATCGAACCCGAACTGTTGAAGATCCTCGCCTGCCCGGTCGACAAGGGACCGCTGGAGCTCGTCGACGGCTGGCTGGTCAACCCGCGTCTCGGCCATCGCTACGAGATCCGCGACGACGTTCCGATCCTGCTCAGGCCGGATCACGTCGACCCGGCCGTGGCACGCTCCTCGTCCTGATCCGGCCCAGGACCTCCCTCTGCCCGGGCTGAGCTTCTACCCGGGACTGGGCTTCCGCCGGGTCTGGGACGGGCAGGGGAAAGGATCGGAAATCGGTCGGGGCCCGGGGAGAAGATCCCCGGGCCCCGACCGTCGGTGACGGGAGTCGGCTACTCCCGACCGAACTGCTCACGCAGCCGACGCAGCGCCTCTTCATCGATCGCCGAGGAAGGCTGCTCGGACTGGGAGGTGTAGGAGGAGGGGGCCGCCGCGGCGGCATCGGCCTCCTGCGCGGCCCGGATCTGGACCTGGTGCGCCTCGAAGCGGGCCTGGGCCTCGGCGTACTGCCGCTCCCATTCCGCCTGCTGCTCCTCGTAACCTTCGAGCCATTCCCCGGTCTCGGGGTCGAAGCCTTCGGGGTAGACGTAGTTACCCTGCTCGTCGTACTTGGCTTCCATGCCGTACTGGCTCGGGTCGAACGCCTCGCCGTCGACAGCCAGCCCTGTCGCCTCGTTCGCCTGCTTGAGCGACAGGCTGATGCGGCGGCGGTCGAGGTCGATGTCGATGACCTTCACCAGGATCTCGTCACCGACGTTCACGACCTGCTCGGGGATCTCCACGTGCCGCTCGGCCAGCTCGGAGATGTGGACCAGACCCTCGATGCCCTCGTCCACCCGGACGAACGCACCGAACGGCACCAGCTTCGTGACCCGGCCTGGAACGACCTGACCGATCGCGTGGGTCCGGGCGAACTGACGCCACGGGTCCTCCTGCGTCGCCTTCAGCGACAGCGAGACCCGCTCGCGGTCCAAGTCGACATCGAGGACCTCGACGGTAACCTCCTGGCCGACCTCGACCACCTCGGACGGGTGGTCGATGTGCTTCCAGGACAGCTCGGAGACGTGCACGAGGCCGTCCACACCACCGAGGTCCACGAAGGCGCCGAAGTTGACGATGGAGCTGACCACGCCCTTGCGGATCTGGCCCTTGGCCAGCTGGGCGAGGAACTCGGAACGGACTTCGCTCTGGGTCTGTTCGAGCCAGGCCCGCCGCGAGAGCACAACGTTGTTGCGGTTCTTGTCCAGCTCGATAATCTTGGCTTCGAGCTCGCGGCCCACGTAGGGCTGCAGATCGCGGACCCGGCGCATCTCCACAAGCGAAGCCGGCAGGAAGCCACGCAGGCCGATGTCGAGGATGAGACCACCCTTGACGACCTCGATCACGGTGCCGGTGACGACACCGTCCTCGTCCTTGAGCTTCTCGATCGTGCCCCAGGCGCGCTCGTACTGCGCACGCTTCTTGGACAGGATCAGGCGGCCTTCCTTGTCCTCCTTCTGGAGGACAAGGGCCTCGACGTGGTCGCCCACACTGACGACCTCGTGCGGGTCGACGTCGTGCTTGATCGACAGTTCCCGGGACGGGATCACGCCCTCGGTCTTGTAGCCGATGTCGAGCAGCACCTCGTCGCGGTCGACCTTGACGATGATGCCGTCAACGATGTCGCCATCGTTGAAGAACTTGATCGTCTTGTCGACGGCCGCAAGGAAGTCTTCGGCCGAGCCGATGTCGTTGACCGCTACCTGTGGTGTGGTCGGGCTGGGCGAGATGGTCACGGTCTCCACGGGTCGTACGTCGGTGGTGCTCGTCAAGGGGTCGGCTCCGGCTAGGGGTGGTCGTCCGCGCGAGGGCCGGATCGAACCGCCGGGACCGAGGGACAGAAACAACGCCAAAAACGAAGAAACTGTCAGAAACGATAACGACGCTCGAGTGGATCCGCTCGGTCTGAGACCCACAGACCCTCGTGCACGCCCCCAAGTCTAGGGACGGGTGTCCAGGGTGGTCAACGGGCGCCCGTACCAAGACGTGCGCCGTCCGCCATCACTCTCACTCTGCGCAGACACATGACGTCCATATGTAGTTTTTGGTGGCGGCGTGGCACCGCGGTAGGCGGGACAACGCCGTCCCACGGATCGTCGCGGCACACGGGTGGGAACGTGTGCGGACGGGACACGACAGGGACTGACGGCGCAGATCGGTTGAAAAGTGGATAAATGGGTGAGTTCGTGGCGTCCGATTCCCGACACCTGCCGACGGCCTGGCCTCGCGGCGCCCGACGCCCGGTCATTTTCGGGTCAGCGCCGGCTCGCCGATCCCCCGCGCTCGGGCCCCCCGCGCTCGGGCCCCCCGCGCTCGGGCCCCCCGCGCTCGGCCGGCTGTGCCCCAGGCCCACCGGGCTGCGGCGCGGGCTGCGGCCCGAGCCATTCCAGACCGTCGAACTCGACCCGGGGCTGCTTCCACCCGGCGCGCGACGCCCGTCCATCCGGCACGCCGGGCAGGTCGGGATCGAGAGACCGGACCGGAGGGGACGGGTCTCGCGCGTCCCGGTCCGTCATGTTCCGTGGTGACATGAGGCCTGACGCGAGTGGCACCGTCGGGCTATCGACGGGCTTTCCGATCACCTCGACCTCGCCCGGCGATCCGCCGGCCCCGCTCACGAGGCCGCCCTCCCCGCCCCTCGCCGCCCCTTCGAAGCGCCTCGCCACCCATCTGTCGGCCCGCCGGGCCCACTCCCGGGAGAGGGTGATGCAGGGACGCTCGATCAAAAAGTGCGTCACGGTGGAGACCCCGACGGTCAGGGTGAGGACCACCAGGAGAAACGGCGGGTAGGGGATCTTCCACAGCCGCCAGCCGCTGTGCTCCAGCACCAGGTCGATGACGGCCGAGTGCCACAGATAGATGCCGTACGAGATCGCTCCGAGGAAGGCCAGCGGACGGCTGGCCAGCAGCGGCCGCACCCAGCCGCGGTCGCCGTGGCCGAACACCGCCGGGAGCAGCAGGAAGAAGCCGAACAACCCGTAGCCCAGGTGCTTGCCCATGTCCTGGCTCCGCGTGGCTTCGAAGATCGGCACGAGCGGCAGGCCGAGATGCCTGCTCGACACCCAGTAGAAGAACGCGGCGATGCCCCAGCACACCGTGCCCGAGCCGGGCAGCTCCGCCCAGCGCGGCGACCTGCCCTGCCGGGAGTACCAGGCCGAGAGCACGGCGAGCAGCATGCCCATGGCGAACAGGTCCCACCAGACCGGCAGCCAGACGTTCCAGCCGTTCATCCAGGTCTGCGTGGACGGAATCACCAGGTAGTGAACGATCTTGGCGGCGACGAACGTAACCGCGAGCGCGGCGAGTTCCACGCGCAACTGGGCGGCGGGCGGACGGTCCCGCCGCCGCAGCAGCCACGCGTACACCGGTATCGCCAGGTAGAACGCCGCCTCGACGTCCAGGGTCCAGGCCTGGGTGAGGCCCTGGATCGCCCAGTGCTCCTGATAACCCTGGACGAAGAACGCCGTCTGGAGCAGACCGGCCAAGCCGTGCACGCCGACCCGCTTGCTGCTGACCACGGTCAGCGTGACGGCGAGCGCCACCCAGTACAGCGGGACGATCCGCATGAACCGCCGGACCAGGTAGCCGGCGGCGTCCGAGCCGCGGATGCCGGCGAACCGGGCGGCGACGAACGGACGGTAGAGCAGGAACCCCGAGATCAGGAAGAAGACCGCGACACCGATCTCACCCCGGGCGGTGTAGGGGCCCAGCCGGCTGCTGGTGGTGAAACCAGCGGGAAACGCGGTGTGCACGACGACCACGAGGACCGCTGCGATCGCGCGCAGGCCGTCGAAGCCGTCGAAGACGACCTTGGGTGGACGGACCGGCGCGGGAGTGCGCGGTTCGGGGATGGAAGCGGTGCCGGCCGGGCCGGCGGCTGCGCCGGAATCGGCTGCGGCCGTGAGGGAAAGGGCGGGTCCATTCACCGACCGAGCGCCCGGAGATCAGCGAGGTCCGGCACCCAGGCAACGTACCAGTCCGGTGTGCGCGACCACGTCGACACCCCGAGCGAACCCACCCTTTCTACCCGGCCGGACGGTCTATCCGGCCAGCCAGTCCGCGCACAGAAGCCCGCCAGCGGATCCGCACCCAGGGGCCCCGGCCGGCCGGTCCGCGAACCTACCGCGGCACCCGAGCCACTACACGACGCCCGAGCCACCGCGCGGCGGCCGTGATCGCGACGGCGGCGAGCAGCACGATCGCGGGCTCCGCGGCGGCCCGGAACCGGGTCGTCCCGTAGATCGCGACCGAGGCGAGGCTCAGGGCGATCGGCACGGCGAGCAGTGGCAGCAGCACGACCCGGCGGCGGCGCAGCACCACGACCCCGGCGAGCGCCGCGATCTCCAACGGCCACAGCGTGACCATCCCGACCTGGCTGAGGAGCAGGGGGCGCCGCTCGATGGTGTCCAGCCGGGCCTGCTGCCAGGGCCGGTAGACCCCCCACGTCCGACCGAGCCGCGCCGCGGCCACCCGGGGCAGGCTGCGCTCGTTGTGTTTGATGTAGTCGTACGCGGCCCGGCGGTAGAACACATCCCGTTCGGAGCGTTCCTGGGGCGAGGGTGGCAACGCCAGGATGCAGTCAAACGACCACCAGCCGACGTACCGGCCGGAGTAGCTGGCCGGGCAGTGGGTGACCGCCAGGGTGGAGCCGAGCCCGGTGGACAGGTACTCCGGCTCACTGAACCGGGACAGGTTGTAGATGGTCCAGGGCGCGATCGTGAGCGCACTCACCGCCGCCGCGACGGCCACCAGGGCGATCCGGCGCCGCCAGGCGAGTTCACGGGCCGTGGCGACGAGTGGCACCACCAGCACCACGGCGAGCAGCGCCAGTTCCGCTCGCGCGAGCATCACCGCAGCGAGGGCCGCTCCGAGCCAGGCGGCGTCGGCGACTGTCCGCCGGTCTCGGAACCGGTAGGCGGCAAGGATGATCCACGCGCAGGTGAGGATCCCGGTCGTCTCCGACATCAACAGCGGGTCGTTGAGCCACATGCCCGGATAGACAGCGGCGATCCCGGCCGCCACCAGTCCGGTCACGGGGCCGGCGATCCGCCGCCCGGCGAGGGCGACAAGCACGATCGACAGCACGCCGAGCAGACATGAGAACAGCTGGTGGGACAGGAAGCTGGTGAATCCGAGCACCGATGGCACGGCCAGCAGCCCGCTGGTCAGTGGGGGGTGCTGGGCGTCGGGGACGTAGCGGCCGGACAGGGCGAGTTCGTAGGGATCGGGCCAGCCCCGGCCGGCTGCGAAGAGGTTCGCCGCCTCGTGGTAGTAGTACGGGTCCCCCTCCACGACCGCCGGATGCAGCCAGTGGAACAGGTAGAACAGGCGGACGGCGAGACCGAGCAGCCCGATCGCGGCCAGCCACAGGTGCCAGCGCACGGGCCGCGCCCGCCCCAGCATCGCGGAGAACCCCGACATCACGGGGAATCGAGACGTGGGTTGGCCCGTGGACACCGCCGGCGCCGGGGCCACCATCCGGGGGAGCCCCGCCGTGGTCTCAGACACGCGCGGAAGGTACCAATGTCCCGATAACGGCTCGACACCGCGTCCGCCGCGACAGCGGCGAGCACACCGCGCGTACGTCCTTCCACGCCGCTGCGATTAGCCTTGCCTGTCGTATGTCCTGGCGAGGTCGCAGCCGACGCAACCCCCGGCGACGAGGAGGGAACGAGGCTGACCAGCAACGACGCCGACACCTTCCCGCTCGCCTCCGGTGGGCGCCACCGCCGGGTGGCACCCGGACCGGAGCCCACCGACACCGTCCCGATCAATACCCGCCTGGGCGGGACTCGCCCGGCGCCCGGGGCCACCCGGCCGCCGGCCGGACCTCCCTACCGGTCTCCCGGGACGGTGACGGCACCCGGGGCGAGAGCCCGGGCCGGCACCCGGCCGCGGACCGGCACGCGCGAGGCGACGGGGCCGCTGCGGGTCGAGGAGGATCTCGACGCCACCGGACCCGTGCTCGCGCCGCTCGGGCACTCCCCCGCGCTCGACGGCCTGCGCGCGCTCGCGGTCACGGCCGTCATCGCATATCACGCCGGCGTCTCGTGGATGCCCGGCGGCCTGCTCGGCGTCGACACCTTCTTCGTCCTCTCCGGGTTCCTCATCACCGGCCTGCTGATCGCCGAGTACCGCTACAACCGGCGCATCGACCTTCGCGCCTTCTGGATCCGCCGGTCCCGCCGCCTGATGCCGGCGCTGCTGCTGCTGCTGCTCGGGGTGGCGGCCTACGCCCGCTGGATCGCCTCCCCCGGCGACGTGGGAACCCTGCGGCTGGACGCGCTCTCCACGCTGCTCTATGTCGCAAACTGGCGTTTCGCGCTGTCCGACCAGAGCTACTTCGACCACTTCTCGGCTCCGTCACCTCTGCTGCACACCTGGTCACTGTCCGTTGAGGAGCAGTTCTACGTCCTGTGGCCGCTGATCGTCTACCTGCTGATGCGGCACAGCGCGAAGACCGTGGACCGCTGGCGCCGGCAGCGCCAGAAGGCCCAGTCGCTCGCGCTCACGGTCGCGGTCCTCGGCGCCGAGGCGTCCGCGTTGGTGGGCCTCGCCCTGCTCGTGGTCGGGACGAACCCCTCCCGGATCTACTACGGCACCGACAGCCGCGCCCAGGCCCTGCTGGTCGGGGCCGCCCTCGCCGTCTGGCGGGCCCAGCGGACGACCCCGATCTCCGCCCGGGCCCGGTCGGTCATGTCGGTCGTCGGCTGTGTCGCCACGGCTGCGATGATCCTCCTCTGGACAACGGTGGGTGGGGAGAGCCGCGGACTCTACGCCGGCGGCTTCCTTGGGGTTGCGATCATCGTGATGCTGCTGGTCGCCTCGCTCGTGGAAGCGCCCCGAGGCCCGGTGGCGAGGGTGCTGGCCACCGCCCCGCTGACCTTCGTCGGCCGCATCTCGTACGGCCTGTACCTGTGGCACTGGCCGATCTTCCTCACGCTGACGGCGACCCGCACCGGGACGAACGGCGTGGTCCTGCTGGGGCTCCGCCTCGCCGCCACGCTGGCGATCACACTGGCCTCGTTCCACCTCGTGGAGAACCCGATCCGGCGGGGCAAAGTACGCTTCCCCGTCCCGCGGGTGACGGTGCCCGCCGCCCTGGGCGGGGTGCTCGCGGTGATCCTGCTGGCGACCGCCGGGACGTCGGCGTCGGTGCGCACTCCCGCGGACCTGGAGGCGTTGGCGCGGCGGGCGGCGACCTCCCCACAACCGGCCGTCGCCGTCAAGGCCGGCGGGAACCCCCCGATCAAGGTCCTGCTCGGCGGCGACTCGGTGGCTCTCACCCTGGGGTTCAGCGACTTCTCCTCGATGGCCGCCCAGCAGGGTATGGAGATCCACGACTTCTCCAAGCTGGGGTGTGGCGTCGCACGGGGGATGCAGCGGCGCATCCTCGGCAGCGCCGGTCCCACCACCGACGGATGCGACCAGTGGCCGCAACGGTTCGCCCAACGGGTGAACGAGGTCAACCCCGCGCTCGCGATCCTGCTGGTCGGTCGCTGGGAGGTCACCGACCAGATGCGGGACGGCCGGTGGACGCACATCGGCGATCCGGGGTTCGACGCCTACCTCGGCCGGGAACTCGACCTCGCCATCGACACGCTCGGCGCCAAGGGTGCCAAGGTGGTGCTCCTAACGACCCCGGTGTTCAAGCCGACCGAGGCGCCGAACGGCGGCATCTACCCGGAGACGAAGGCCGAACGGGTGGTGCGGTTCAACGCGCTGCTGCGGGCCGCGGCGGCTCGCCATCCCGGCGTCACCGTGATCGACATCACGTCAATTCTCACTCCGGGTGACAAGTACGTCGACGAACTGGACGGTGTCCGGCTACGCGACGACGACGGTGTGCACATCTCCAATGGCGGTGCCCGACGGATCGGTGTCGCGATCATTCCCCAGCTTCTCCGGATCGCCCGGGGAGCAGCGGCCGCCGCACCCGCGCCGACCACGCCGACCACGGGAGCGGGACCCGGCTGACCCGCCCGCTTTACCCGACGCTAACCTTCCGCCCAGTACCGGGCGGTCTACAGGAGGATTCGACGTGCCTCGCGCGCTGATTACCGGGATTACCGGTCAGGACGGGTTGTATCTGGGTGAGTTGCTGACCGCGAAGGGTTATGAGGTGT
>NZ_JDWE01000089.1:0-9488 GCF_000685765.2 Frankia sp. BMG5.23 | reverse complement strand
AGCCCCCAGGACGCCCTCGACACCGCCTGCACCATCCACCTCCCCGCCGAACCCAGCTGAATCACTGCACCCCCAAAGGACTTCCAGGCTCAACCACTTAGTTGCTGTGTAGCGATTCGCTGCTGACCTGGGGTGACACGGCGTTTTTGGTCGTGGTTCGGCGCCGTGTCGTGGTTCTACCGTCGACTCCCATGTTGCTGATCTTCTTCTCGTCACGGGGGTGGGAGTCGTGGGATGTCGAGGCAGCGCCGCTGATCCCCGAGCGCATGCCGGTGCTGGTCGACGACGATCTGCGGTTCGAGGACGGGCCGGGGTGCGTGCGGCCGGCGGCGGTGGTGAACCGGTGGCTTCGTGAGCTTCCGGCGTGCGGTGTGCCGGCGCCGCGGTCGTGGGCGGCGTATGCGCGGGCGGTGAAGGACTGGGTGGAGTTCCTGGCCGGGCACGGCATCGACGTGCTCGGCCCGCGCGAGCAGCTCAAACTGGCACTTGGGAAATATGCCGAGGACCGGTCGGCGGGGCCGGTGGAGCGGCGGCTGGCGGCGAGCACGTGGAGCCAGCACATAAGCATCGTGAGCATGTTCTACCGGTGGGCGATGGCCGAAGGCTATGCGTCGGCCGAGCCGTTCACCTACCGGACCGCGAAGGCCATGGTCGGCGGCATGGTGCGTGACGTCCGGGTGAACCTGGCGATGCGCCGAACTCCGAAACCGCACGTCACGATCAAATATCTGGAAGCCGACTTTGCGACGTTGCTGCTGAACGCGCTGGCCGGGCTGGACCGGGACGGTCAGGCGGATGCTGGCTATGCGGGGCGGGAGCTTGCCCGTAACCGGGCGGTGGTCGGGTTGGCGTTGGCGACGGGCCTGCGGTTGCAGGAGTTCTCGTCGCTGCTGGTCTATGAGATCCCGACGCCGCCGTCCCGGCCGGGGGCGCTGCCGGTGCCGTCCGGGGTGGCCAAGGGCCGTAAGTTCCGTACCAGTTGGATCAGCGTCGAGGCGCTGAGGGTTGTGCATGATTATGTGACGCTGGACCGGGCCGCCGCGGTGGAAGGAGCATCATGGTGTCCGCCGGCCCGGTGGGGTCCTGCGCTGCGGGTGAGCGAGCCGGACATGCGTGGCGGGCGGATTAACGGGGTGCGCCGGGACTGGGATGCGCTGACGCCGGGCGAGCGGCGGCGGCTGGTCGCTCCGGATGGTGGTTCGTGCCTGTTGGCGGTCCGCTCGGACGGCGGACCGTTCACCGCCTGGGCGACCGTTTTGGAACGCGCGTCGGATCGTATCCGGGCACGTGTCGAGCTGCGGTTCCCGCATGTTCATCCGCATCGGCTGCGGCATTCTTTCGCGATGGCCACGTTGGAACGGCTGGTGGATGGGCATTACCGGCGGGCCGCCGAACTGGTGGCGGCCGGTGGAGACGGCGGGCCGGACGCCGCGTTGGCGTTGTATCTGAGCAAAGCCGATCCGCTGCTGGTGCTGCGGGATTTGATGGGTCACTCATCGGTCACCACGACGGAGGCTTACCTTCGCCGGTTGGACACCACCCGGATTTTCGGGGAGGCGTATGCGCGAGCCGGCGCGGCGGCCGGCCTGGCCGATGATCCGGCGGCGGACACCGAGGTCGCGGCGGAGTTCACCGACGAACCTGGCGAGGACGACTGATGCCGGCCACGGTGACCGACGACGGGCTGGGGATCGTGTGCGTGTTCAGCGACGGCAGCCGAGCCAATGCCCGGCAGGACTACCGTCGGGGGCCCGCTGTCGCGTGAGGCGCGCAGGCAGGACCTGTTGCACCGCGCCCGCGCCGAGGACGTGCTGCACTGACAGCAGCACCAACGCCCCATCTCCGCGGAAACGCTGCGCAAGCGGCTCGCCGTTGGCACCGGGACAGCCCGCGGCCTGGTCGCCCAGTTGCGCGCTGACATCCACGGTGCGCTCGATGGTCGCAGCAACCGGCCGACGTCGTAGACCAGGGCGGCGAACCGAGGGACGCAGGTTGGCCGGTCGCTGATCCTCCTGCTCGGCCGACAGATCACACGGTGGTCGCCGGTGCGGTGGTGGTCGGGCTGTCATCCTCACGGGTGAACAGCGTCATGGCGGACGTCGGTCGGTGCGGTCAGCTCGCGGGGGGATTGCGGATGGCGGGTCTTCTGGAGAGCGTCGAGCCGGATGGCACGGGCGGGCATGTCGAACATGGTGCCGGCGGACGCCATGACCGGCCACCGGGTCGGCCGGCCGTCTTCACTCGGAACCGAACCGCCCAGACGGCTGCTGTTAATATGGGGGCGTGGACCGTTCGTGCCTCATCTGGTGGCGCTCTTCCTGAGCTTTAATGCGTGGAGTCATGTTGACCATAGCTCTTCCCAGACCAGACCGGTTTCGGCGAGGAACCCCAACAGCAACGGGGGCCGGTACTGCATTCGTTTCAGCCCGTGCTTGACCGCCTGGCAGACCTCGTCGAGGGCGCGGGCAGCCAGGTTCACCACAGCGGTGCGCTTGAGCTGTGACCACACCCCCTCGGCCGGGTTCAGCTCAGGGGCGTAGGCCGGTAGCAGCACCGCGCTCACCCAGCCCGCGTGCTCCCGCAGGAACGTGGTCATCTCCGTCTGCCGGTGGATGTTCACCCGGTCCCAGACCAGCACCAGCCGGCCCCCGGGAAGCTGCGCNTGCGCGGCGGCCAGCAGATCCCGGCAGTCCTCCCAGCCGATCCCCCTGCGCCCGCCACCACCCCGCCAGGTCCGGGCCCGGTAGAGCAGCCGCGGACGCCAGCCGGGCCGGTAGCAGACCATCCCGACCACACTCACCCGGCCGTTCCCACCCCGCCCCGGTACCCGCACCACCGGGGTCCGACCCCGCCGGCCCCAGGTCCGTGCCCGTGGCGGCCTCAGCCCCTGTCCTGTCTCGTCGAGGAAACAGACCCAGGCATCCTGGGTCGCCGCGGTCTTTTTACCGCCGGCCACTCCTCCTGCGCCCAGGCGTCGACCGCGGCGTCGTCGCGTTCGACCGCGCGGCGGGCGGGGAGCTGGCACGACCAGCCCTGCCGGTCCAGCAGCAGCCACACCCCGGCCAGGGTGTAGTCCACCCCGAACTCTGCTGCGATCACCTGGCGGACCCGGGCCAGGGTCCACCGCTGATCCTCCCAGCCGTACGGCCCCGGTCCCCGGCGCAGGACCGCCTCCAACCGGGCCAGGTCCCGGTCATCCAACCGGCACCGCGACCCCGGCCCGGCCGAGCGCAGCCCGGACTCGCCCTCGGCCTCCCAGGCGTGGTGCCAGCGGCTCGCGGTCTTCGGNGTCACCCGGAACTCCCGGGCGACCTCGGCCTGGCTCGCCCCCGCCGCGAACCGGCTGGCCGCGGCCAACCGGACCCGTTCACGTTCCACCTGATCGGCGGGCGTCAACCCGCCACCCGTCGCATATCTCATATAGCCGGTCTACCCGATTCACACCCGCCCGTAGACAAACACAGAAAACCAGCTTGACCTCGAAGATTAAAGCTCAGTAGTAGGAGCGGCCGCCTTCCCAGCTGTGATCGCGCCGTTCGGATGGACGGCCCTTCGCGTCTCGGGGATCGGGCTCGTGCCATCGCGACGGCGGGACCGACCTTCCAGGAGATCCCGTGAACACTGATTCCGCGTCCATAGGCCTAGATACCACAGACTCGGACCCCGCTACCTCGGCGCTCAGAACCTCCGCCGCCCAGGCGCGCAGCGCGGAATTGGAAGAACTGATTCTCAGCAACCCCGAGCGGTTTCGGGTACTGACGGGTGACCGTCCTACCGGGCGCCTACATCTCGGGCACTACTTCGGCACGTTGCACAATCGGGTTCGCCTTCAGGATCTCGGGACGGAGATCTTCCTGATTATTGCTGACTACCAGGTTCTGACCGATCGCGACGTAGCGGACAACCTGACCGCCCACGTGGAGGAACTGGTCCTGGACTACCTGGCCATCGGCATAGACCCGGCACGCAGCACGATCTTCACACACAGTGCCGTCCCCGCCCTCAACCAGCTGATGCTGCCCTTTCTAAGCCTTGTCTCCGTTGCCGAGCTGAACCGCAATCCCACCGTCAAGGAGGAGATCGCGCATTCCCGGCAGTCGGCCGTCAGTGGCCTGATGTACACCTACCCCGTCCACCAGGCCGCCGACATTCTCTTCTGCAAGGGAAACCTGGTCCCAGTGGGCCAGGACCAGCTTCCCCACCTCGAACTCGCCCGCACGATCGCCCGCCGCTTCAACGACCGCTACGGCGACGGCACCAGACTGTTTCCAGAGCCCGAGGCGCTCCTGTCGAGCGCGCCCCTTCTCCTCGGCACGGATGGCTCCAAGATGAGCAAGAGCCGGCGTAACGCTGTGGCCCTGGCTGCGACCGCCGACGAGACCGCCCGGCTGCTCAAGGGAGCGAAGACCGACTCCGAGCGCCACATCACCTACGATCCCGCGAACCGTCCCGAGGTGTCCTCCCTCCTCCTGCTCGCTTCGCTCTGCCAGAACCGGCACCCTCATCAGGTCGCCGACGACATCGGCTCCGCCGGGGCCGCCGCACTTAAGAAGATCGTGATCGAAGCGGTCAACGACTACCTGGCACCGATCCGGGCTCGCCGAGCCGACTACGCCGAGGACCGCTCCCATCTGCGCCGTGTGCTCCGCGAGGGCAACGAACGAGCGGGAGCCGTCGCCGACGCAACCCTCGCCGAGGTGCGTACCGCCATGAACAGCCACTACTGACGGTCTGGGGTCACCGGCCGGCCGGGTCGGCGCCGAGTCGCCCGAGACTGCCGAGCCACACCTGGCACCGGGCGGCTTCGGTGGCGACCCGGCTGTGGTGGCCGCCCGGCTTCCAGGAAGAGGGCCGCGGGAGTCGGTCAGAGCTGCCGGTCAACCGTCAGAACGGACTTCTTCGTGCCGGCCGCGGCCAGAGTCCCGCCCAGCAGAAGCGTCCCCACCGGCCAACGACGCATATGCACCGGTAGAGTGACGCAATAGTCGCCGACGCGCAGGATCAAGCCCTTGCCCACCAGGTCCCGCGCGGCCGCGGCATACTGCGGAGTCCGGGTCACGTCGGCCCACGCGCATCCCGACATTCCCTGCCGGAGCACGTCGATGAGGACGGCGTCGTCGACGATGAACCGATTCGTGGCCTCGCTCCTCTGGTCGACTACGGAGACGAAGTCCGGCCCCTTCCGGAAATAGAACAGACCAAAACTGCCCGCCGATCGCCAATGGCCGAGGGGGAGTTCTCCCTCGCCCAGGACGGTCACCTTCCCCGGAGGCGGTAGGTGATCGAGTATCCGAACCATCCCCATCTGGTCCGGGCTCAGGCTCAATGACCACGACAACCGCACTCCGATCGAGGAGCATTCGCGAACCAGCGCGATGCTTCGCGCGGTCACGTCAGCCGGGAGTCCTGACAGGTCGACGGCCTCAGCCAGCCGCACACCGGCGACGGGCACACGCCGCAGAAGCGATCCCAGTTCGTCAGGAGCAGGGAGCCCGGTCCAGTCCGCACCGAGGACCAGCACCGCGGCGCCCGGTCGCCCGCCCGCCGGGCGGCGCCCGTGGCGGTCGGCCAGCGCCCTGAGTCCGTCGATATCCAGCAGGGCGCTCATCGGGATGCCGCGACCTCTCTGCCGTCGACAAGCTTCCGGCGGTACGGGTCGACCTCGAGCGCCAAGCTCACGTAGCGCCCTTCGTCCTCGAAGGCGAGACCGCGGTCGACGAAGTAACGAAGGATCTTCCGGGCTTCCTCGTCGGTCACGACTTGGCCGCCGTCGGCGAGCCGTCGGCGCACGCCCTCCCACCCGGCTCCCTGGAAGAGATCGAGGTATACATTGCTTTGCAGCTCGTCCAACTCGATGACCTCTTCAGGCCAGCTTGCCCGCTGGTCCTCGATGACCACCCGGCCCTGGTCGTCGATCCAATACAGAAGCGTGCTCCTTGGATAGGCCTCGGCCCAGTTTCTGACTGCCTGCTTCAGGTCGTCCTCCAGCGGCCCCGCGATCCCTCGCGTACTGCCGTCGAAAAGGTAGACGAGATCATACAACTCGCCTTTTGGAACATTATAGATAAGTTCATAGAAGCGCGCCGGCGTGCGGAACATGAATCCAATGGAAGGATCATCGAAATAGGGACTGAACCTCTCCAGTGCAATGCGCCACGCGCCGGTTGGCGGCTGGAGGTGTTCCAGTGATGCCATTTTCCTCAGCAGGCTCTGATAATCTTCGTCGGTCTCCCCAGGGAATCCGTACAGGATGTTCCAGGTGACGCTCAGGCCGAGATCCATGCCATCTCGCAGCATACGCACGTTGTGCGCCGAACTCACGCCCTTTTCCATCAGCCGAAGCACGTGGCTGCTCAGGCTCTCGATGCCCGGCTGGACGAAGAGCACGTTCGCGTCCCTCAGGCGGCCCAGCTGCTCGCGGGTCATGTTCGACTTGATCTCGTAGTGAATCCTCAGATCACAGTCGAGGGCCGCCAGCTCCGGCATCACCTTATCGATGTAGCCCATGTCGAGAATGTTGTCGACCATCACCACGTCGAGAACGCGGTGCCTCGACGCCAGGTCCCGGACCTCGTGCGCGATGCGTTCGGGAGCCTTGCTCCGAAAGTTAATGTTCGATCCGTTCAGGCCGCAGAAGGTGCACTGGTGAACTTCGCCCCACCAACAGCCACGGGATGTCTCGAGAACCGCCATCGGCCGGATGCCGGGGCCGAGCGACGAATTCTCGAGCGCCTGGAAGTAGCCGTCGTAGTCGGGGGCTGGCACCACGCCGAAGGGCACGGACGACTCGGCGGGTGGGTTCGTGACCGTCATCCCGTCGGACCGCCAGCTGAGGCCGGGTATGTCGGCGACACTCGCACCTGCGGCGACACACCTCAGCAGCGCGGGCAGCGACCGTTCGCCTTCACCACTGATCACGAAGTCGAGCTGATCGAAGTTCCGGTGCAGGGCCGGCCCCTGCGGCCCGTCGCAGTTGCTGCCGCCGATCACCGTGAGGACGCCCGGCGCGACTCTCTTGATCTCCCTCGCGAGCGCGAGTGACGGAACGTTCTGCATGAAAGTGCTGGTGAATCCGACGATGTCCGGTGGATCGGCGGCGATCTCGGCCGCCAGCTGCCGGATGAACGTCCGGGAGTGTCGCTGCATCTCGACGGGAACCTCCGCGTCGACACCCTGCGCGTCGAGAAGCTGCGCGTACTCGTCGACACGGTAGCTCGCGACGTCATACAGCGCGGGAGCGAAGACCCAGTCGCCGACGCCCTGAAAGACCTGGACCGCCACCTTGCCGTAGTCCGCCACGCCGATGGCTCCGCCGCTAGCGCACATCAGGTGCTCAGCCCACCGGAAGTTTCCGTACAACTCGTCCACGGACCAGCCGGGCGCCTGTTCGCGGACGGAAGGCCCGAGTACTCCCAGCGCACTGGACGGTGTGTCAAGTCCCTGCCATGGCATGGCGATAAGGAGAAGCCTCATTAGATTCCCACCTCGAATTTCGGTCGCTAGAAAGACACGGCGCGCTCGTGCGCCGAGACGCCCACGCCCGCGGCGCCGGCAGGATCCGTTGCCGGCCGAGCCGGAGATGACGCGGTCCTCACACCCAGATCGTGGGTACGCCTCGGCCAAGGGACCTCAGGAGGCTCTCCTGTGCTTCCGGTGCTCCGACGGAGATCCGTACGCCATACCCCGGATAGGGGCGGACCCTGATTCCTGCCTCCGCCAGGTCCTGCGCGAAGGAGTCGGCCGCAGCGGCCAGGGGGAGCCAGACGAAGTTGGCGCGAGAAGGCAGCACCGGCAGACCCGACCACCGGAGACCAGCGGTCAGTTCGTCTCGCGACACGGTCACCGTGTCCAGGCGACCGCGTAGCTCACCCTCGCTGTGCAGGGAGAGGATCGCCGCCTGCTCCGCGATGTGGGTGACCCCAAAGGGAAGACCGGCCTTGCGGACGGTCACCATGATCCGCTCCGGGCCCGCGGCGTAGCCGATCCGCAGGCCCGCTAGCCCGTAGGCCTTCGAAAAGGTCCGGAGCACGACGATGTTGCGGTGCCGGCTGAGAACATCCGGAGTACCCGGGGGATTCTCGCCGCGATCGAACTCGACGTAGGCCTCGTCGAGCACCGTGAGGACGTCGCCCGGCAGTGAGCGCAGAAAGGAGTCCAGACGATGGCGATCAATGACCACGCCGGTTGGATTGTGGGGAGAGCAGAGAAGAATCACCCTGGTGCGCGGGCCGACCCGCGCACGTATCTCGTCCAGGTCGTGATCACCGGTAGACGTGAGCGGAACGTGAACGCTCGTGGCCCCGCTGATGGCGACCAGGAGCGGGTAGGCGTCGAAGCCCGGCCACGCGTAGATGACCTCGTCGCCGACGCCGCACAGTGCGAGAAGAATCTGTTGGAGTACCCCGGCGCTTCCGGGGCCCACCGCTACCGCGTCTGGGGAGACGTGCAGGTGCTTCGCGATCTCCTCTGTGATGGTCCGTGCCGTCGGGTCGGGGTAACGGGCCAGCCGGCTGAGGCCATCTTCGATGACCGAGAGCACTGTGGGCAGTGGGGGCAGTGGGGGAAGCACGAGTTCGTTGCTTGACAGGTCGAACCGCCCGGGCTCGTTTGCCGCCGTGTTCGCGGGCTCTGTGCTCCGATAGGCCGTAACGTCCCGCAGCGGGTCACGGCCGGCGAATCTCACTTTCACCGTTTGGGACTCCTGAGATCACGAGGGAGCATCGCCTGCGTCCCTGCACTTCTGCTGGTACCTGTCCGCTGTGCTCGTTGACCCTCCTCCCGAATCCCGAGACCCCGTGCAGAGGTTGGGCGGCAGGGTCTAGGCCGCTTCGGCCGCACGCGACTCTCGGATGGCGAGCAACTCGTATAGGAGTTCGTGAACCGGCGCGCTCAGACCTGCGTCGTGGGCCAGCCGGACAGCGGCCCCGGTCCACGCGTCCAGCTCCGACCGCCTACCGGTCAGGATGTCTCGCTGAAGTGAGGTGGTGACCCCGGCTGATTGCCTGTCCACCAGTCCCATCGCCGTGTCCACGGCGTCGTCGGGCAGGAAGATTCCCAGCCCGAGACCGGCCTCGTAGATCTCCCGCATGCCGGCGATCAGGAGCTGGCGAGTACCGCTCCGAGAACGGAGTTCGCCGATGGTCGCGCCGCCGGTGGCGGCTCCGAGACTGCCGACCGGCACCACCATCAGGAACTTCGCCCACAGGGTGGCCCAAATATCGTCAGGCTCGGTAACCGTCACCTGGGATTCTCGGAAGAGCTCACGAAGGCGCGTCACCTGCCTTGATGCCTGGCCGTCCCACGCGGTGAAACTTACCTCGCAGGTGGTGCCGGCGTGTCTAATCTCGCCAGGACCGGCCATCGTCGCCGCGATCCTTATCGTTCCGGGCAGCACGCCAGGGTGACCCGCAAAGTCATTGATGCAGGTCAGCGGGGTTGTCGAGAGTGAGGATGGCCAGGAGCAGGGCGTTGTCGTGTCGGATTCTGCG
>NZ_JDWE01000088.1:0-9749 GCF_000685765.2 Frankia sp. BMG5.23 | reverse complement strand
CCTCCACCACCCGCACCCACTCAGCCGCACCCAACACCGGCACCCGACCCACCAACACCCCCGGATCCGCCGCCACAGCCTCCAGCAGCTCCACCAGCGACCGGGCGAAGCCTTCGGCCGCCTCACGCGAGAAGACGTCCGGCCGGTGCGTCATGCGGAAGCCGAGCCGCTCGTCGGGCAGCACGGTGAGGCTGAGCGGGTAGTGAGTCGCCTCAAGCCCGCCCACCGCCTGACTGATCTTGAGACCGTCCTCGCCCGGAGCCCGCCCGGGCGAATCGGAGGGGTAGCTCTCGTAGGCGAACAGCGTGTCGAAGGTCGCCCCCGCACCGGCCAGCCGCTGGATCTCGGCCAGCCCCAGGTACTGGTGAGCGATCAGAGCCGACTGCCGGTCCTGCAGGGCCGCCAGCATCGAGGTCACCGGCTGGTTCGGGTCCAGCGACACCCGCACCGGCACCGTGTTGACGAACAGCCCCAGCATGTCCTCCACACCGGGCAGCTCGGGCGGACGGCCGGCCACCATCGCCCCCAACACCACATCCGAGCGCCCGGCCAACCGGCTGACCAGCATCGCCCATACGCCCTGGATCAGGGTGTTCAACGTCAGCCCATGACCGCGGGCCAGGCCGCGCAGCGCCGCCGTCAGCTCCTCACTCACCGAGAAGCGCACCCGACCGGGTTCCGGCGAGGCCTGCGCCGGATCGACCGCAGCGACGAGTGTCGGCCCGTCGACCCCGGCCAGCTCCTCCTGCCACGCCGTACGGGCCTGTTCCCGATCCTGCTGCCCCAGCCAGGCCAGGTGATCCCGGTAGGGCCTCACCGGCGGCAGCCCGTTCAGTCGCCCACCGCTCCGGTACACGGCGAACAGCTCACGCAGCAGCACCGACAGCGACCAGCCATCCAGCAGGATGTGGTGGACGGTGATCACCAATCGATGCCGCCGCGCGCCGAACCGGATCAGCAGGAAGCGCAGCAACGGCGGCGCCGCCGGGTCAAACCGGCGGCCGTGCTCCTCGGCCGTCGCCTCGCCGGCCCGCGCCTGTGCCGTGGCTTCCGGCAGCCCCGACAAGTCCGTCTCCGACCAGGGCAGCTCCACCTGCCTGGCAATCACCTGTACCGGCTGGTCCAGCGCCGCGGGCTGCCGGAACCCGGCCCGCAGGTTGGCATGCCGGTCCAGCAGCCGCTGGCCGGACTGCCGCAGGATCGCGGCGTCGAGCGGACCCTCGATGTCCAGTACGGCCTGCAACGCGTAGACGTCGGAGCCCTGCTCGTCATACAGGGCGTGGAAGAGAAGCCCTTCCTGCAACGGCGACAGCGGCCACAGATCCTCTATCTCCAACTGAGCCACCGTGCTTCTCCTCTCGAGTTCCGCGAAGGTGTCAGCAAGAAGGACGTCAGGCGCCGACCCTGTCGTCGACCGAGTCCGTCGCCTGCCCGGCGAACTGGGTGAAGTACAACTCCGCATAGAGCCCGCCCGCCGCCAGCAGATCTTCGTGCGAGCCCTGCTCGCGGACACCGCCCGCGTCGATCACCAGGATCTGGTCGGCCTCCCGGATGGTCGACAGCCGGTGCGCGATCACCAGAGAGGTACGGCCTGCCAGCGCGCTCTTCAGGGCCCGTTGGACGGCGGCTTCGGACTCGGAGTCCAGGTGAGCGGTGGCCTCGTCGAGCACCACGATCGACGGCGCCTTCAGCAGCAGCCGGGCCAGCGCCAGCCGCTGCTTCTCACCGCCGGACAGCCGGTAGCCGCGATCCCCGACGACGGTGTCCAGGCCGTGCGGCAGCGCGGAGATCAGATTCCAGATCTGCGCGCCCTGGCACGCCCGCACGATCTCCTCGTCGGTCGCGTCAGGCTTGGCATACGCCAGGTTCCGCCCGATGGTGTCGTGGAACATGTGCGCGTCCTGGGTCACCACCCCGACCGTGTCACGCAGTGATTTCAGCGTGAGGTCCCGCAGGTCGTGACCATCGATCCAGACTGTCCCAGCGATCGGGTCATACAACCGGGAGACCAGATGGGTGATCGTGCTCTTCCCGGCGCCCGAGTGGCCGACCAGCGCGGTGAGCTTTCCCGCCGGAGCCCGGAAGCTGATCCGATCCAGCACCATCGCGGTGCTCCCGGTGCGCTCGGCGGACGGCAGCGCGATCGATTCGAGCGAGGCGAGTGACACCTCGTCGGCGGTTGGGTAGCGGAACGACACCTCGTCGAACTCGATCTCCGGCGCGGCCGACGAGGCGGACGGCAGCGCGATCGCGCCGGGGCGTTCGGCGACGAGCGGCCGCAGGTCGAGCACCTCGAAGACCCGGTCGAAGCTCACCAGCGCGGTCAGCACGTTGAGCTGGATGTTGGAGAGCTGGTTGATCGGGCCGTACAGCCGGTTGAGCAGGACCGCGAAGGCGGCAAGGGTGCCGAGCTGGAAGTCGTCGTGGATGACCAGAACACCGCCGATGCCATAGACCGCCGCGGTGGCGAGCGAGGCCACCATCGTCATCGCGACGAAAAACACCCGCCCATAGACGGCGGTCCGCACGTTGATATCGCGGACCCGCGCCGCCCGGTCCTCGAACTGCCTGCTCTCGGTCTCGGGCTCGCCGTAAAGCTTGACGAGGATCGCGCCCGCCACGTTGAAGCGCTCGTTCATCATCGTGCTCATCTCGGCATTGAGCTGCATGCCCTCCCGGGCATACCGCTGCAGCCTGCGGCCGACGACCCGGGCCGGCAGCATGAAGCACGGGACGAGCGCGAGCACGACTATCGTCACGACCCATGACAGGTAGAACATCGTGACTATCACCAGGACCAGCGACAGCGCGCTGGACACCAACACAGTCAGCAACTGCGACATCGCCTGCTGCGCCTCGATCACGTCGGTGTTCAGCCGGCTGACCAGCGAGCCGGTCTGCGCCCGAGTGAAGAAGGCGATCGGCTGCCGCTGCACGTGGGCGAAGACCCGGGTCCGCAGATCATAGATTATCTGCTCGCCAAATCGCGCGGAGAGCATCCGCTGAGCGATTCCCAGAAAGGCATCCAGAAGGGCGAGTGCCGCGACGACCGAGGCGACTACGACGACCAGCCTGGTGTTCTCCTTCAAAATGCCGTCGTCGATGAGGAACTTGAGTAGCAGTGGATTGGCCGCAATACTCGTGGCCTCGAGTGACCCGGCTGCCAGCAGCAGCACCAGGCGCCACCGATAAGGCTTGGCATAAGGCAGGATCCGGCGCATTGTACCCGGCCTGATCTGCTGCCGGGTAATCGGTCGGTCACCACCCACCCCGCGGATCATCATGGGGCCCGGAGCTCCGAGCGTCATCACCGACCTCCTAAACACGGGACCCGAAGTAGTGGCCGCGGTATCGGTTCAACCGTACCTAGCGGAGTTTGCGGCAACCACTGTCCAACTGCCGAAAACTCACGGTGAGCCGTATCAGTGCCCAATGAGGCCGGGATGGATGTCGGCCAGCGAAGGTGTGCCGGTGAGGGTCATCGCGTCGGTGAGTTCCTCGATGAGAATGCCCAGCACATGAGCTGCGCCTTCCTGCCCGCCGACCGCCAGGCCATGGAGGACTGGCCGACCCACGAGCACCGCGGCGGCCCCCACCGCCAGGCAGGCCAGCACGTCCCGGCCCCGCCGGATGCCACCATCGACCAGGACCGGGCAACTGCCCGCCACCGCCGCCACGATCTCCGGGAGTACCTCGAAGGTCGCGGGGACACCGTCAAGCTGGCGGCCCCCGTGGTTGGAGACCACGATGCCGTCCACCCCCGCACGTACCGCCCGTTCCGCGTCCGAGGCCGTCAGGATGCCCTTGACCAGCAGCGGCAACGAGCTGATCGACCGCAGCCAGTCGATCACCGACCAGTCCAGGGTCGGGTCGAGCTCGGCGCTGGCGTGCGCGGCGGGCGAGGAGAAGCCATCCCCGTCGAGGTTGACCGGCATGATACCCGGAGGCAGCCGGAAGTCGTTGCGCACGTCGCGCAGCCGGCGGCCAAGCCGGGGCGCGTCAACGGTGAGGACCAGCGCATTCATGCCCGCCCGCTCCCCGTGTTCGATCAGCCGCTGCGTCCGGAAGCGGTCACGGAAGCAGTACACCTGGAGCCACAGCGGGGAGCCTGCGGCCGAGACCAGCTCCTCGAAGCGGCGCCCGGCCATGGTGGAGACGACGACGGGCATCCCGACCGAGGTGGCGGCCCGCACCGTGGCCAGTTCCCCATCTGGGTGAGCCAGCGTGTGGAAGGCCATCGGGGCGACAGCCAGCGGCGCCGCCCACCGGTCACCGAAGATCCTGGTGGCGATGTCGGGGTCGGACGCGCCGCGCAGCACGGTTGGCCGCAGCCGGACGTCGTCGAATGCCGCCATGTTAGCCGTGAGCGTCCGTTCCTCCCCGGCGCCGCCCGCGCAGAAGTCCCAGACCAGACGGTCCAGCCGGGCGCGGGCCAGGTTCTCGTAGTCGCCGAGCGTCAACGCGGTCATCCCAGCCTCCGAGATCACTGCGCCAGATCAGGGCGCAGCGCGCTCGCGCCGCGCAGATACACATGCCTGATCGGCGGGCGCGCCCCGTCGACCTCCACATGCGCCATCAGCCGTACGACGCGCGGCAGCGCCCCGGGCACACCGATCTCGCTGGCGCAGATCATCGGTACCGTGTGAAAACCAGCCTTCCTGGCGGCCAGCGCGGGGAACTCGGCGTCCAGATCCGAGGTCGCGGTGAACAGCACACTGATCACGTCGTCGGTCACCAGCCCGTTGCGGATGAGCATCTCGGTGACCAGCTCGACCGTCGCCTCGAAGATGTCCTCTCGCGCGTTCGCCCCGACCTGCGTGGCACCGCGGATCGCTCGCACAGTCATACCCCGCAGCGTCGCTCGGATCCAGACTCACAACAATGGCGTCCAGCAATTTTCCGCCAGCGCCATCGGATGCCTTTTCGACAGTCGGCAAGAACGGTTAGAGCGATATAATCGTTCACGGGAGCGCTCCGTGGCCCAGCGACGGAAACGGACCTCCTGAAAGAGCCCCGAATATCGGTTCGAATCCGATTCCGGGTACTCTGCATCTTCTCTTCACCCGGGTTATACCCACGGTGGCTGACGGCACGCGGCCGATGTGGTTGCCCGACCCGGCACGGAGCCGGGCCGTGGAACTGGCACAAGGCCGTAGAACTGGCACGCACCAGCGGCGCCATCTTACTGGGCTGACATCCACAGAACCAACCGGCCCACACAGACAACCGGCCCACACATGGTGGACCATGTGTGGGCCGGTTGCTTTTGGACGCGACCGGTACGGCCGGCCTAAGCGTCGGTGGGCAGCCAGAACATGCCGTCAGCCGACGAGACCAGACCGCCGGGGAACAGCGGGGTCTCCGGCTCGGCGTCCTCACCGAGCAGCGCGCGCATCTGCATCTGCGAGCCCTCGTGCATGACCCCGCGGATCACCTGCGACTTCATGAACGGCACCATGCTCTCGCTGTTGTTGGCCACGAGCGCGTCGACCGCGGTAGTGAAGTCGGCGGTGTTGGCCTGCAGCCGGAGGGCCAGGGCGTCGGCGTCGGTCAGCGCGGATTCCCCCGACGACACTCCGCCGATCAGCTCGACGAATGCCTCCAGCTCGGGCTGGCTGTTCCCGGTGACCTTCTTGGCCTGCCAGAAGTAGGAGTCCTCGCTGTGATGCATCTCGTAGAACGACACCAGAAACTCGTAGAACACGCCGTACTCTCGGCGGTAGCGGGCCTCGAACTCCTGCATCGCGGTCTTCTCGTCCACAATCTCGGCGAGGACGCTGTTGATGGACCGGGCCGCGAGCAGCGCGCTGTAGGTCGCGAGGTGCACGCCGGAGGAGAACACCGGGTCCACAAAGCACGCGGCGTCGCCGACCAAAACCATCCCGGGACGCCAGAAAGTCGTCTGATGATAGGAGTAGTCCTTGCGTACCCGGAGCTGGCCGTACTGCCCGGTGGTGACCCGCCTGGCCGGCGCGAGGTAATCCGAAATCATCGGGCACTCCTCAATGAGCGCCTTCATGGCCTGCTCGGAGTCACCCTGGACCTTCTCCGCCATTTCCGACCGTACGACCGCGCCGACGCTGGTCAGCGTGTCGCTCAGTGGGATGTACCAGAACCAGCCGCTGTCGAAGGCCACACACAGGATGTTGTTCCGGTTGGGCTCGGGCATCCGCCGGCCGCCCTCGAAGTAGCCGAACAGGGCCAGGCTGCGAAAGAACTCCGAGTACTGCCGGGTGCCACCAACCCGATGGTAGATGCGGCTTTTGTTGCCGGTGGCGTCGACCACGAAGGAGGCCCGCGCCTCACGCCGGTTGCCGCCGTCGTCGGTGTAGCGGATGCCGACGACCCGGTCGCCGTCCTCGATGACGTCGGTGGCCGAGCAGCCCTCGTGTACCTCGGCGCCGACCCGGCGGGCGTTCCGCAGTAGAATCTCGTCGAATTTCGACCGTTCAACCTGATAGGCGAATGAGGTCGGCCCAGCCATCCGCGACGACACCGAGAAGGCGAACGTCCACGGCTCCGGGGTGGCCCCCCATCTGAAGGTACCGCCGCGCTTGAGCGGGAAGCCGGCTTTGGCCAGTTCGTCGGCGGCGCCGGTCAGCCGGCAGACCCCGTGGATAGTGGATGGTAGCAGCGACTCGCCGATCTGGTAGCGCGGAAAGTGCTCCTTCTCCAGGACAAGGACTCGATGCCCCTGCATGGCCACCAGCGCGGCCAGTGTGGAGCCGGCGGGTCCGCCGCCAACGACCACCACATCAAATTCCGCAGAATCTGTCACGGCCATCTCCCACCATTTTTTCCGAGCCCTTTAAGCCCGCTTGACCAAATTTTCAATCTAGTTTCGAATTTTCTCAAATAAATGTCAAGGACATTCTTCCGACAACGGCTCCGCCGCCTCCTGCGCGGCTGATACAGCCAGTACGGCTGGTTCCCCGCGACTCGGCGCCACCAGTATCAGCCGGCGATGAACATCGTGATCAGCGCCATGAGAACGAGCATGGTGAACGGTTCCCTGCCGCCGCGGCGAGCCCCATATTCAGCGCGATCAACGCCGGTGAATCCCGGTGTCCACCAGGATGGTGGCCAGCCCCCTGGTGGGGGTGCTGGTGGGAGTCCAGTCCGCTCAGCCGTGGCGCCGTGAGTCCTCTCCTATCGTCCAACCGCGCGATCTCGGCACTTGAACAGCGGCTGGCCATCCTTGCCGCTCGGGCATCTGCGGCAGACCGCGGCGTACAACCGGCGGTATTCCGCCGGCTCCTCCCGACGACGCCGGCTGATGGACGGGCTCAAACCTTCGAAATCGCCCCCGTATCAAAAAATCGAGGCGCTACATCCACTCTTTCGCTACTCTGCCTCCGAGGAGACACGATGCTCGCCGTCCCGGAGTTCCTCCGCGAGCAGGCACCATATATCAGCATACCCAGAGAAGAGATCGGCGATAGCTTCCCTACAGTGGGGTGGAACGTTTTCGATGATCTTTTTTTTCTCCCGAGCCGTGACCGTGCAGTAGCTCAGGACGTGAAGCACCATCCTTCCTACCTCGTTGTACCTCAGTGACGGATCCTTCCGCAGAACATCAAAGAGAGAGAAAAGTTCATCCAGCGATCTCCTCTCTTTTCGTCCCGAGCTGAGGCTTTTACGCATCGCCATGCGTCGCCTGAGGTCCACCGTGTCGACGTTCCGCTGCTTTACGGGGACCGGGCTTGCTCCCCGGAGAACTCGATTCTTTACGTCCGCCACCGTAGTCGGAGAGATTCCGGCTTCCCTTGCGATCTGCCGAAGAGAGGCGGCGGGATTTGCTTTGATCAGTTCGCTGGCCCGCTCCCTGCCCTCCACAAAGCTCAACGGCCTCGTACGCCCATCCATACCAATCCTGCTCGTGAACTGAGGGACACTTTCGGCCAGGCTCTGGCGGATTTCCGAGATTTTTTTCGCGGAAACTCCGACTACCGAGGCCACAGCTCTGTCCGACCACTGCGGACGGCACGCGATAATACGCTTCGCAGCGGCCACCCGATCCGCCATCGTGAGCGGCAGGCCGTGCGTGACGTTTGCGGCGACCGCCAGGAGAAAAGCGTCTTCGACGTTGCCATCAAAGAACTGCACCCTGATATCTTCCTCACCACGAATCGCGGCGGCCCGTAGCCGGTGTATTCCATCGACCACCCTCATCGATCCCCGATGCACGATGATCGGCGGCAACACGGCTTCCGTCTCGGCCAGTATCTTGACATGATGCCCGACCTCGCCGGCCACGCGAAGCGACTCGGAGGTGGTGAGTGAATTTATCGGTAGTAGCTCAACGGTGGTGTTCTGTAGTTCGTTCAGCAGTTTTCTCAGATAGGACCAGCCATCGCCTCCGCGCCCTTCCGTCCCGTTTTCAGAAATCACGTGCTCTTCCTTCCTGAAGAGTTCCAAGGGATAAATTTACGGGTAACTGTGGCGTGGATGGATGAGAACTATCCGCGAGGCTTGAGCCGAAAGATTCCCTCGTGACGAAGGCCAGGCGAAAGGCGCTCCGGCGGGCTTCCCGGCAGGAGGGCCGAAGGTCCACCGGCCCGGTGGGCACCCGGGCCGAACGGGTGGGGATCGACCAGGCTTGGCCCGGAACGCCATCCGGGCTCGGGACCGGTGTCCACACCAACTTCGGCCGCTCAACGTGGTCACCCAGATGACGCCGCCTGGTTGATCTTGAGCGTTTTCATGAACCTTGCCGAAGAGCAAAAGATTACCAAACAACAACGAATTTGATTACACATGAGTATTAATCCCACTAGGGTGGGCACCTACAGTCGACAAAGAATGTGGGTGACGGCCGGCAGTAAAAATCCGTGCTGTCTCACGGGCGGGCCGAAGGTGAGAGCGGGAATCGAGGAAACGTAAGGAGGAACGAATAATGGACGTCTAGATCACCATAGTTCGAAGCCCCCAGCGAAGATCTTTATGGAGGCCTTCTGGATGGCCCCTCACGGAACCCCCCTCAAGAAGATCTGAAAAGACAGAACGATGCCCATGAGACGGACCTCACGCTAGCACCGATACCCCGCGCCTCGCAAGCTTTGTCCTCGCAATCCTTCGCCGTGGAGTTTGCCTAAAAACAACCGTCCAAATTGCCAGGTTTGTCGAGGGCCTCACGCTCTGCCACTGACTCGCCGGGCCACACCGGTAAATATCTCGTCCCCTGCTCGGATACCCGGGATGAATGTTTCATCATGCGACCACTGTTTGCGCAGGTAGCAGACTAGATCAAAGTTCTGGTTCCACCTTGAACGCCGTCCCCTTAGAACACGTTTGAGGTCGTCGTGCGATAACTCTCCGTACCAGCCAGGGCGTACGACGGGTATGCCTTGCCGGGGAGAGGCCCGATGCCGTCCGCCAGGAGCATGGGACGTGTCCATTCAGGGTGGGCGGCCGTAGCCCGCTGACTTTGGGGTTTGTATTGAGGAGGTACGTTGGGCTCGTTGCTTGGTCCTGGTGGTTGGACGTGGAGGATCATGGGTCGTGGCTGACCCGTCCATGTCATGGCAGGGCGACGTCAAAGTAGGTACGGCGTGGCGTCTTGAGTTTGTGGTCGGCTACTGCTAGGGGTCGGGCCGCGAAGGGCCCTGGAACGCGGCAGACGCGGCACCTACAGGAAGATCTGAGTTCTCACGCAAAGGTCTTCCAGAAGCAGGTGCCGCGTCCGTGTCTGTAGTGTCCCCCATGTTGTGGCTTGAGTGTCAGCAGGAGCAGGTCGAGGTCTCGACAGC
>NZ_JDWE01000087.1:0-10314 GCF_000685765.2 Frankia sp. BMG5.23 | reverse complement strand
GTGCAGCGCTTCACGCCCCTGCTCGTCGACGCGGCGAGGCCGTGCCGGCACCTGCCCGGGGACAGGTGGTTCGTCGACGAGACGTATGTCAAGGTCGCCGGCCGGTGGACGTACCTGTACAGGGCGGTTGACCAGCACGGGCAGGTCATCGACGTCCTCGCCAGCGCACGACGCGACCAGGCTGCGGCACGCCGGTTCTTCACCGCGGCGCTGTCTCACGGCCGCCGGCCGGTCGAGGTCACCACCGACAAGGCCGCCGTTTACCCGCGGATCCTCGACGAGCTGGTACCCGAGGCCTGTCACGTGGATGCCGCGCGGGAGAACAACCGGATCGAATCCGATCACAGCCGGTTGAAAGCCAGGCTCCGCCCGATGCGCGGACTGAAACGGCTGCGCTCTGTCCAGACGATCAGCGCAGGGCATGCCTTCGTCCAGAACATCCGCCGCGGCCACTACGAACTCGGGATCGACACCGACTCGCACGCACGGCTGACAGCCGCGTTCACCGAGCTCACCCTCGCGATCTGATCACCCGTTCGGCAGGGTCAACCATGCCCTGCCTTCCCCCAATGCAACAGACCCGCTGCGGTCGGTCGAGGACCTTCTGGCACGCCGGTCAGGCGTGGCACTCCGGGAGGTGCCCACCGTTGAATTCCACCATTTCCGCGAAGAGCGGCTCGACCGGCAGCGCGGCTGCCGGCGGTGCCCCCTGATGCTCGGCGATCGCGCGGTGCAGGTTGGGGACCAGCCGCTCCGGGTCCTTCCAGCCGGCGAATCGGCCTGCCGAGCATTGGCGGGCCGCCTGGATCGGTGTCAGCCCCTTACGCATCGCGTCTCCGGCGGCGTCCCGCAGCCACAGTAGGTACGCCTCCGTCTCGTCGAAGGCCTCGGGGCCGGCGATCGTTCCGTGCCCGCCGACCACGACTTGGGCACCCGTCTCGCGCATCCGGCGGACAGCGGTCAGCGACCCCGCGACCGTGCCCATCAACAGGAAGGGCGTACACCCCGGCAGCACCACGTCGCCGGTGAACAGCACCTTCTCGCCGGGGAGCCACACCACGGTGTCGTGCCCGGTGTGCGCGGGCCCCACGTTGAAAAGCTCGGCCCGGCAACGGCCCAGGTGCAGCGTCAGTGCGTCGTGGTAGGTCACCGTCGGTAGCACCGGATCGACATTGCCCCAATTCACCTCCGGCCAGAGGCCGGTCAGTGCCAGCCCCGTCTCCGCCATCTCGGCCCGGGTGCCGTGCTGGGCGATGATCGTCGCCGTGTCGGCGAAAAGGTGATTGCCGAAGGTGTGGTCGCCATGGAAATGAGTGTTGACCAAGTACTTCNCCCCGCCACGACTGAGGCCGTCCACTGCGGTGCGCAGCAAGGTCGCGCGCCGCTCGGTGGCCGCGGTGTCGACGAGCAGGATGCCGTCGTCACCCACCACCACGCCAGCGTTGTTGAGACACCAGCCTCCGTCCGGCTGGACATAGGCGAACACGCCGTCCGCCACCTCCGTCATACGTGCCGCCACCGCGCTGGCGGCGGCGCGAGTCGCTGTCACCGGACTTCCCGCTCCTCGGTGGAGGATACGGGCGCCGCCGCGCCGGCCAGCGTCCGGCGGCTATTGGCCCCCAACGCGTCCCGGAGGTAGCGGCGTCCCTCGGCGAGAGAACTGCTCGGGCCGAGCACCGTGCGCAGCGCGTCCGGGTCCAACACGACGGTGTGTCTCGCCGTGACCGAGTCGGGCCCGTCCGGCACCCGATGGAAGATCCACACCCCGCTGTGCCCGAGAAGCGTCGAGGGTGGCCGGGTCTGCTTGTAGGCGATTCTGTCGTTCGCCAGGCACACCCGCACCGACCGGGTGGTGTGCGTCGACCCGTCATCGCCGCTGACCGTGTCCATCTCCAACTGTTGGATGCCCGGCATCTCCTCGGTGAGCACCACACGGCGAACGTGCGGGAGCTGATCCGGCCAGCGGTCCGCCCGGTCGATGAAGTCGTACGCCTCCTCGGCCGACCCGGTGAGCTCGACGGTGTCCTCGAAGGTGAAGACGACTTCCGCGACCGGATGACCGAGCTCCGCCACCCGGCGCAACGCCGCCAACTCTTCGACGCTGTTGCGTTCCAGGGCCGCACTGATCCACTGGACGGCAGCGGCGTCGTCGTCCACCGCGGTGAACTCGTGGTCCAGGATCACCTCGGTGCGGCCACCGGGCAAGGGCAGGACCTGCCAGCGTCCGCTCATCGCCGCCACCGGTGGCTGGCTCCGTTCCTGGCGGAAGCCGATCGTCCGCAGGTGCCGGTCGACCTCACGCCGCGACGTCCACGTCTTGACCTCGCCGCCGACCAGGGCCCAGAGCTGGAAGTGTTCCTCGCTCTCCGTACGCTCGAGGTAGCGCAAGAAGATGTTCGGACCGAAGATCGCCGGCCACCGTTCAGCCTCGGTGAGCAGTTCGAAGACCAGGTCCGCCGGGGCCGCCACCACTTCTCGATGCGATGTCCGGTGCTTCGTAGGCACAGTAGGCGCACCCTTCACGACGTCTGCCGCAGCCGCTCGGCGCTGTTGACGGCGGCGAGCACGGCCTCCGGCGTACGCAGCTCCATGACCTGCTCGTCCGGCAACACGATGCCGTAGCGGCGCTGGATCTCGGCGGCGAGCTCCAGCAGGGCGAGCGAGTCGTAGCCGAGTTCGGTGAACTCCTGGACGGCGAAGTCGCCGTCCAGGGTTCCGCTGTCGTCGGCGCCGGAGTTCTCGACCAGAATCTTTTTCAGGTCCTCGAGGGTTATCAGAGACATGTCTTTCCCTTCGTGAGAGTGCGCGCGCTTGACCTGATCGGTGACTGGCGTGTGCCGGTGTCCGCGAGGATCTGGTCAGGCACGGACGACGACGGCGGAATTGAAGCCCCACCGGCCACGGGCCAGCACCAGCGCGACGGTCATGTTCCGCTCGCGCGGGGCGTTCTGAACGAGATCGATCCGATGTCCAGCGGCGACCTGCGCGTCGTGTGGGGTCGGCGGGATCACGCCCTCGCGCAGGGCCAGACAGGCGGTGACGACGTCGAGGGGGCCGCCGCCCGAGAAGAGCCGCCCGGTCCCGGCCTTGGGGGCGGTAACGGGCACCCCGTAGGGGCCGAACAGCCCGGTCACCGCCTCGGCCTCCGCACGGTCGAGCTCGGCGGTGCCGGCGGCGTCGGCGAAGACGACCCCCACGTCGGCGGTCGTGACCCCGGCGTCCTCGAGGGCCAGTTCCGCGGTCCTGCGCAAGCCCGGCGGTCGGCCCGACCCCGGGGCGGGGTCGAAGGTCGCCGCATACCCGGCGATCTCGCCGTACCGGGAGCGGTCCCCGCGCCCGTCCAGGCTCTCGCCGCCCTCCAGGACGAGGATCGCACCGCCCTCACCCGGGACGTGCCCGGAGGCCGCCGCGGCGAACGGCAGATACGCCTGCCCCGGATCATCCGTGGTGCTCACCGTGCCGCTGGAGAGATGCGCGCCCCGGCCCCACGGGCCGAGTGCGGAGTCGACGCCGCCGGAGATCACCAGGGGCGTGCCCCGTCGGATCGCCCGGCGGGCGTAGCCGATGGCGTCCAGCCCGCCTGCCTGCTCGCCGACGAGCGCCGTGCCCGGTCCGCGCAGGCCGTGCCGAATGGACACCTGTCCCGTCGTCACGGCGTAGAACCAGGCGAACGACTCGTAGACGCTGACGTGCTGGGGTCCGTCGTGCCACAACTTGTCGAACTCGCGGTGGGTGAAGTCGAAGCCGCCGCAGGCATTCGACGTCATGACGCCCATGTCGTACTCGTCCCGATCGTCGGGGCGCACACCCGCGTCGTTGATTGCCCAGTCGGCCGCGGTGAGCGCCAGCCGGGTAGAGACGTCGGTCTGGGGCAGCAACCGGCCCGGAAGGTGCCGGGCGGCATCGAAGCCGGTGATCCGGCCGGCGAGCGCCCCGACATGCCGGTCGTCGAATCTCGAGATGCCGGAGCGCCCCGCTAGCGTCGCCGCCCAGTACTCCGCGATACCCAGCCCGGTCGGCGCGACCACGCCGACTCCGGTGACGAAGACCCGCTGCGTCATGCTGCCCGTCCTCCGGGCTGACGAAGCACCATTGCGCTCTGAAACCCGCCGAACCCGCTGCCGATCGTCAGCACCGTGTCGAGGGTGGCCTCCCGGGCCACGCGCGGCACGTAGTCTAGGTCGCATTGGGGGTCCGGCAGCCGTAGGTTCGCGGTCGGGGGGATGACGCTGTACCGCAAGGCGAGAGCGCAGGCGGCCACCTCGATGGACCCGATCGCGCCCAGGGAATGGCCCACCATCGACTTGATCGAGCTGATCGGCACCCGACGCGCGTGCTCACCGAGGCTGGCCTTGACCGCCGCTGTCTCGTGTAGATCGTTCTGTCTGGTACCCGAGCCGTGCGCGTTGACGTAGTCCACGTCCGACGGATCGAGCCGGGACTGGGCGAGCGCGGTGCGGATCGCCTCGGCCATCTCCCTGCCGTCCGGCTTCAGACCGGTCATGTGGAAGGCGTTCAACCGGGTGGCGTACCCGGTGACCTCAGCGTAGATCTCGGCGTTGCGACGCCGGGCGTGCTCGTACTCCTCGAGCACGAACATGGCGCAGCCCTCGGCGAGGACAAAGCCGTTGCGCGATCGGTCGAACGGGCGCGAGGCCGTCGCCGGTTCGTCGTTGTACGACGTGGTGGCTTTGATGGCGTCGAAGCACGCCAGCACGATGGGTGAGATCGGAGTGTCTGTCGCGCCCGCTGCCATCACATCCACTACGCCGTCCTCGATGAGGTGCAGCGCGTGGCCGATCGCGTCCAATCCGGAGGTGCACCCGTCGGAGACCATGGTGACCGGGCCCTCCGCGCCGACGGTCCAGGCCACCTCGGCCGCCATCACGCTGGGCACCATGTGATCGAACATGTGCGGCGTCAGGTGCCGGGTGTCCATCTCGCGGGTTCGGCCGCTGTCGAACAGCACGAGGTACTCGGCTTCCAGAGAGGTAGCCGCCGCGACAGCGCTGCCGAGGCTCACCCCGATCCGGTGGGGTTCCACCCGGTCCAGCTCCAGACCGCTGTCCTCGACCGCGTCGCGGGTGCAGACCACCGCGAACTGGGCCGCCCGGTCCATCCGGCGGATCTGCCGTGGGGTCAGCCCTTCGGCCTGGGCATCGAAGTCGACCTCACCGGCCACCTGGCTGCGGAACGGCCCCGCATCGAAGAAGGAAATCCGCCGGGTCGCGGTCCGGCCGGCCGTCAGAAGGTTCCAGAAGTTCTTGGCTCCTCCGCCACCGGGTGCGCGTACTCCGATCCCGGTGATCACCACGCGCCGGTTCGGTTTCATGAATTCCTTTCCCCGTGGAGTAGTCACCTGTCGTTCACCGCCTCCGCCGCATGGCGGGCGAAGCCACCCGCCCGCGCGGCGAACTGGAGACCGCTGTGGCCCGCCCCGCAGACGACGTCCCGCCAGAACCGTCCGAGATCCTCGCCGTCGGCCTGCCCTCGGCTACCCGAGCCACGCATCAGCCGGTCCACCGCAGCGGAGAGATACTCCGCGGCCAGCGCGCAGTCCCGACCGTTACGGGACTCCTCGTAGGGCGTCACCGCGCCCTCGTCGAGCACCTGCGCCACCCGTTCCAGGAGCAGGCCCGCCGTGTCGATCTCCCCGCCGGAACGGGCCAGCACCATGTCGTACGCCAGCCGGTCCACCGGGCCGGATATGGCCGGGCCGGGCCGCTGCAACTTCGGTCCGATCAGCGACCACCACCGGTGCAGGGCGCCGCGGGCCGCCCCGAGCAGTGGACCGGTGAGAGTAAGGCCGTTGGCCGCCTTCATCGGTACCTGATGGCAGGGCGCGTCCTCCCCGGGAGCTGGCCCGTCGGCGAGCACCCGCAGGGACACCGAGTGGGACGCCGGAACCCGCACGTCGTCAAGAACGAGCGTGTTGCTGCCGGTGGCACGCATGCCCACGTTGAACCACGTCGGTTCGATCCGGTACGCCGGCCGCGGCACCGCGAAGAACCGGTACTCGTCCCGGCCGTCACGGACCGCCCGGGCGCACACCAGGGCCCAGTCCGAGTGGTCGACGCCGCTCACGTACGGCCACTGCCCGTTGAGCCGCCACGAGTCGCCCCCCGCAGCCGCCTCTCCCCCGGGCATCAGCCCCGCGACGATCAAGGCGTCCGGGCCGCCGGCCCAGACGGCAGCGCGGCCCGCTTCCGGAAGATAGGCTGCCATCCGGGCGGCCGCGGCGATCAGTGACGCCACCCAGGCCGTCGAGGCGCAGGACGCGCCGATGGTGGCCACGGCGGGCAGCAGAGCACCGAAGGTGCCACTGTCCCCCCCGTACCGCGTGGGCACGAAGTGCCGGGCGAACCCCGCGGCGAGCACGGAGTCGATCGACGCACGCGGGAGTCGCCGGTCGGTCTCCGCCTCACGCACGTGCTTGGCGGCCGACACCGCCGCCACCTCCGCCGCCGCCTGCAGAGTGGAACCGGCCGTGGTCAGCTTCATGTCTGCCTCCGGTGGTACGGCACTGGACCTCAGTAGTTGCCGAGACCGCCGCAGACGTTGATTGCCTGGGCGGTCACGGCGGCAGCCTCGTCACTGACGAGGTACTCGACCATCGCGGCGACCTCGTCCGGCCGGACATAGCGGCCGATCGGGACACGCGCGGTCACCCGGTCGTGCGCCTCGGCCTCGGTGACGCCCCAGAGCTTGGCGTAGGTCCCACGGACGGTCTGTGCCATGGGCGTCTCGACGAAGCCGGGGCAGACCGCGTTCATGGTGACGCCGGTCTTGGCCAGTTCCAGGCCCCATGCCTTGGTCAGGCCCACCACACCGTGCTTCGCGGCCGAATATGGTGCGCCGTTCTGCACTCCCTGCTTGCCCCCTGTGGAGGCGATGTTGATGATTCGCCCGCCCGCCCGGCCGGCCAGGCCACCGGCGCGCAGCGCTTCCCGGGTGACGATGAAGACGCTGTTGAGGTTGGTGTTGATGACGTCAAGCCACAGCTCGTCGGCGATCTCCGCGGTGACGCCGCCGCCGCTGCGTCCGGCATTGTTGACCAGAATGTCCAGCGGCCCGAACCGGTCGACGACCGCGCAGATCAGATCGGTGACCTGCGTCCCGTCCGTGACGTCGCAGGCCCGGCCGTCCACGGCGAGGTTCTGTTCCTGTAGTGACTTCACCGTCGCGGCCACATTGTCAGCCGATCGCGCGCAGAGGTACACCCGGGCGCCGCGACGCGCGAGCCGGGTGGCAATCTCCAGTCCGATACCGCTGGTGGCACCGGTGACCAATGCCACCGGCTGGCTCTGCTGGCTCATGTTTCCTCCGATGACTCCGCCATGGTCGGCCGACCCCGACATTGCGGCAGCCCTCTCGAAACGCGGTCGAGCCGTCGTGGAGCACCGGATGGGCCGCCGGGCGGCCGTTTCGAGTGCCTCTCAACCCACTCGCATTAGTTTCGCCGCAGCCCGGACCGCGGCCCGGCCGCGGGTCATCAGGAGAGGAAGCCAATGTCCGCCACCGCGATCAGCACCGATGTCTACACGCAGGTCCAGCAGTTCTACGCCCGGCAGATGCACGCGCTCGATGCCTGCCGCTTCGACGAGTACGCGGCCACCTTCACCGAGGACGGCGAGTTCAGCCACACGCCGGGGCGGCCCGCGGCCCACACCCGGGACGGCATCGCACGCGAGCTGCGGGCTTTCCACGAGGAGCGTTTCGCCACCGAGCCGGTGCAGCGCCGCCACTGGTTCAACATGATCCACCTGATCGAGGCCCCGGACGGGAGCCTGCGGTCCACCTTCTACGTGCTCGTGGTGACCAGCCGTCCCGGTGAGCGCCAGCCCGAGATCGCGCCCAGTTGCGTTGTCCACGACGTGCTGATCCGCGCGGACGGGGGGCTACTCAACCGGTCCCGGCGGGTCGAGCACGACTACCTGCTTGACCTCAAGCGCACTTGAGATTGCAGGCTGTTTCTGACGTCCCCGGCCCTGATGGGCCGGCGTCGGAACATCCGGAGAGGAGATCCATGCGGGCCGCGGCATTCTACACCTTCGGTGGTCCGGAGGTGCTACAGGTGGTCGAGGTTGCCACACCCGAAGCTGGGCCGGGAGAGGTTCGGGTCCGAGTCGAGGCGGCGGGCGTGCAAGCGTACGACTCGTCGGTACGGTCCGGCTGGACACCGCCGGGGCAGACCCTGCGGTTCCCGCAGATAGTCGGCAACGACTTCGCCGGTGTCGTCGACGAGATCGGCACCGGCGTCACAGACTTCCGGATCGGCGACGAGGTGCTCGGCTGGGCCATGCTCGCCAGCTGCGCCGAGTACGTCGTCGTCCCTCCAGAGCAGGTCGTCTCCAAGCCGTCCGGGATGACCTGGCCGCAGGCGGGCACCCTGTCGGCGTCGGCGCAGACCGCACACACCGCGCTGGACGAACTGAAGGTCAGCGTCGGCGACACTCTGCTGATCCACGGCGCCTCCGGCGGCGTCGGAACGGTCGCGGTGCAGCTGGCCCTGGCCGCGGGCGCGACGGTGATCGGAACGGCCGGCCCGGCGAACCAGGACTACCTGCGCTCGCTGGGGGCCACACCGACCACCTACGGCGACGGACTGGTCGACCGCGTGCGAGCCCTGGCACCCGGTGGTGTCGACGTCGCCCTGGACGCCGCGGGCGGCGCGGCCCTGGATGCCTGCCTCGAGGTGGTCGCCGACCGGAGCCGGATCGGCACCCTGGTGGATTTCGCCCGGGCGGACGAGCTCGGCGTACGATTCCTGCGCAGCCAGCGCTCGGGTCAGCGGCTACGGGCGATCACCGACCTGTACCGCGCCGGGCGACTGACGCTGACCGTGTCGGAGGTCTTCCCACTGGACCGGATCGCCGACGCGCACCGTCGGATCGACACCGGCCATGCCCGCGGCAAGACCGCCGTCCTGCTCCGGGGGTGAGCGGCGTGCTGATCGAGGTCTTCTACGACGTGCTGTGCCCCTGGTGCTACATCGGTAAGCACCGGCTGCGGCGGGTCCTGACGGATTTTCCCGGCCGCGACGAGGTTCGACTGCGGTGGCGCAGCTATCAGTTGTCACCGGACGAGGGGCGCATCCCTGGCCCGACCGCCGCCGAGGCGATGGCCACATGGACCGCACCGGACCAGCTGCCCGCGCGGCTGGCCCTGATCGAGCAGCTCGGCACGGACCTGGGCTTGGCTATCGACCTCGACAAAGCGCGTCCCGTCAACACTTTCGACGCGCATCGGCTGACCCATTTCGCGGCCGACCATGAGCGGGCCGATGCGCTCGTCGAGGCGCTGCTGCGGGCCTACCAGGCGGAGGGGCGGAACGTCGCCGACCACCTCGTCCTGCTGGAGTTGGCGCACGAGGTGGGCCTGCCCGAGGAGGAGACGGGCGCGGTGCTCGCCGGTGACCGCTACGCCGACGCCGTCATCGCCGATCAGCGCCGCGCCGCCGAGTTGCGGGTGAGCGGCGTGCCGACGCTCGTCGTCGACGGCGGCCGGCCGTTCTCGGGCATGCAGCCGCCGGAGATGGTCCGCGCCGAGTTGGACCGTGCCGCAGCGGCCTCCAGGGCACTGTTGCATCGGCGGAGTCCGTTGTCCCACGGCCGCCGTCCGGTCATGATCGAGTGATGCGTCGGCGTCGTGCCTGTCCACCGGTCTCAGTGTCGGAGTTCGCCGGCTTCCGGTTCCCACCCGAGGTGATCGTCCTCGCCGTCCGCTGGTATCTGCGGTACGCGCTGTCCTACCGGGATGTCGAGGAGCTCCTCGCGGAACGCGGCCTCGAGGTTGATCACGTCACGGTGTACCGGTGGGTCCAACGCTTCACGCCCCTGCTCGTGGACGCGGCCCGGCCGTGTCGGCACCGTCCTGGGGACAGGTGGTTCGTCGACGAGACCTACGTCAAGGTCGCCGGCCGGTGGACGTACCTGTACCGGGCAGTTGACCAGCATGGGCAGGTCATCGACGTCCTGGCCAGCACCCGCCGTGATCAGGCTGCGGCACGCCGGTTCTTCACCAGCGCGCTGTCCCACGGGCGCCGGCCGGTCGAGGTCACCACCGACAAGGCCNCNGTNTACCCGCGGATCCTNGACNAGNTGGTACCCGAGGCCTGCCACGTGGATGCCGCGCGGGAGAACAATCGGATCGAATCCGATCACAGCCGGTTGAAAGCCNGGCTCCGCCCGATGCGCGGACTGAAACGGCTGCGTTCCGCCCAGACGATCAGCGCAGGTCATGCGTTGGTCCAGAACATCCGCCGCGGCCACTACGAACTCGGGACCGACACCGACCCGCACGCACGGCTGACAG
>NZ_JDWE01000086.1:2378-10393 GCF_000685765.2 Frankia sp. BMG5.23 | reverse complement strand
ACCGTAAGGCGCGGCCAGCGCTTCCCGCGTGACCGGCATCTGCCCATAGCCGGCCGGCAACCGGCCCTCCATCAATGACTTGTTGAGCGAGACCAGCATGGACTCGTAGGGCTGCCCCTCTTCCCAGCCTTTGGCAGCCACAGAAACACCCTGGCTCTCACCCACCAGTGAGAACGTGCGGCCGACACCGGCACGCGGGACGGCGCGAATGGAATAGTTCATGCCCCGCTCGGTTTCGATCACAAAACTGAACGGCTTTTTATTGAGCGTACTCAGTACCAGCCCGCCGTTGGCCGCCGGCTCATAATTGACCAGGCTTTCATCCACGCCGCTGACGAACGTCACGCGATCGCCGGGAACGTTGAACAGGTTGGGTTCGCTGTTGCTGAGTGAAACATGCGCCTGACTGCCGTTCTGCAATGGGATAGTGACCGGCGCATTAACCGTACCGGCCTGTGCGCCGGCGCAGGCCATCAAACCGACAACCATCAGCGCATAGCGTCGTTTAGTTTTCATCGTTTACCTCAACGAACTTGGCCAGCCAGGTCACGCCCTCGCTGCGATCGATATAAAGGGAGTAGTGCTTGAGCGCTTTTTCCGGCGCGCTGTCACCGATCCAGGTACGTAGCTCGCCGCGAATATCAACACGTCCCTGGGCGGGATAGACTTTCACGCTGGTCTGGAAGAAAGCTGCATTGACGTTGCTGGCTATAATGCGGTTGGCCTCCTCGGCCAGGACAATCTTGAGGGCGTTTTGCGCCGCCGGCTTTACCTTCATGAGCAGGGTGGAATGTGAGGCGTTGACCGTCTCAGGGGTCACATTGAGACGTAACGCGACAAAGGAGAGCGCCATTTGCTCGAGATATGATGCATCAGCGCTGTTTTGCGAAACGCCGAACGGCGCCTTGAACAACATGGGAACTACCACCACCTGTTTCTCGTTCTGCAGGCGATAGTTGTTGATAGCCATGATAATGACGGCCACCGTCAGCGCAGCAATCAACAGCGCCATGACAATAAAGCCGATGGCAATAATACGGTTTGAGTTGAGACGTGCTGAGTGTTCCATTATCGCCTGCCTATTTTATCCATTTCCGAAAACACGATTCAGGGACCACCTTGTAGACGCCTTTACCGAGCGAAGTCGGTAAATACCAATATGCAAGGTCACGCAGCCAGCTACTGCCCTTCCCCTTTTTGGCTTTGTGAATGGCCCAGAACACCAATGCCGCCAAAATAATCCCCGTGATATATTTCTGTTGCCAGATAAACCAGCCGCCAGTAATAGCCACGGGGATTAATTCATCAAGACAAAACCCAAACCAGCGGTCTTGTGTTCTCAGTGTTTTCGGGAAACGGTATTTGTTCAGATCGTTTCCCGACATACCGCCCCCGATTAATACCCGGCGACTTTCATCCCCACCGCGATCAGAACAGAGACCACGATGAAGCCGGAGAGGTATTTGAGGTTCTTGGTGGCCATATACATCACGGCACCAACCAGCACTTCGACCAGGACGATCCATTTGACCATGGTTGAGCCGGAGCCTGCCGTTGCCTTCACATCGGCATCGCCGGATTGCAGCATGTCCTTACCGCCGGCGGCGAGAGCCACTTCCGGGAAGAACGAAGCCAGTACAGCAAACGGCAGGATCACCTTGAGGAAATTCACGACGCGTTGCCGAGAAAACAGCTTACGAAGTGAAAATCCCTGACGTTGGGCAACAGAAGAGCCCTGAGCGCTTAATGAAGCATTCATTTAAATTATCCTTGAATGAAGTAAATCTTTGGATGCAATAGAGAAACATCCTTGGCTTAGTATGAAATGAGATTATTTGAACAGTTAGCAGCACCCCCTTACATTATGAAAATTAAAGATATTTTGATAAAAAATAAGCTATTTTTGATGTAACCACTTGAAGTCAAATCAAAAAAAAACAATAAAAATCATTCAATTAAAATTTAATCTCGTGGTATGAGTGTGATGAATTTGCTCTACGAGATGACCATCTACAGCTACCAATGGTTTGACTGATTGAACTAAAACAATGAAACTGTAGAATACATTCAACAACAAAGCAACACAAAACGCACCATATGATGCTTTTTAATTTCATCAAATTGAATAATAAGGAGTTTATATGTCAGGAAAAACAGCAGTAGTTGTATTCAGTGGAGGTCAAGATTCAACTACGTGCTTAGTGAAGGCTCTCGCTGAGTATGACTCCGTGCACTGTTTAACCTTCGACTACGGCCAGCGCCACAGTGAAGAAATTAAAATAGCGGAGCAACTTGCAAAGAAGCTAAACGTAAGCTCACATAAAATTTTGGACGTTAATGTAATCAATGAGTTAGCAATAAGTAGTTTGACTAGAAATGAGATTGAAGTGCCCGAACACAAAAATTCTGATTCGGATGGAATACCATCAACTTTTGTTCCTGGCAGAAACATCGTATTCCTTACCCTTGCCGCCATCTATGCATTTCAAGTAAATGCGGAAGATGTAATAACAGGTGTTTGTGAGACTGATTTTTCAGGATACCCGGACTGCCGTGATGTTTTTGTGAAAGCGTTAAACCACGCAGTAAGTTTAGGAATAGGAAGAGATATCAGGTTTGTAACGCCACTAATGTCATTAAACAAAGCTGAAACATGGGCATTAGCAGACAATATGGGATGTTTGGAACTCATCAGAGATGAAACTTTAACTTGTTACAATGGAGTTAAAAGTTTTGGGTGTGGGAAATGTGACGCATGTTTTCTACGATCGAGGGGGTTTAATGAATACGTACAAAATAAAGAAGAAATAAAAAAAAGCCTGCAAAAAAAACAGGCTATATGACCAATTAAATATTATTCTTGAGTAAGGTATTTATTAAATAGATACCTTGCTCCATACGCAGGAAAAACATTAACAATTGCATACGCCAACTTAATTATCACTTGAACAGCGATAATTCCTATTATTTGTTCGTTTGTCATCAAACCACTGAAAGCTATGAAACAAAAGACAACACTATCTATAACAGAGGCCACAAATATACTGGACAGAATCCTTATATATAAGTAGCGAGAATTCGTCAGCTCCTTGATTTTACAAAGCACATATGAATTAGCCAGCTCGGAGGTAAGAAAAGCTATAGTTGATGCAAGAAATGTTGATTGTATTTGATTAATAAGGCTATTATATGGACCATTGAATATCCATTCAGGTATAACAGGTAACTTCAGAGAAATATAAAGCAACCCTAATATTGCCGCATTAGCAACAACACACATATAAATGGCTTTTCTTGCCAGCCTAAATCCATAAAATTCATTCAGTAAATCTACTACTAAGAATGTAAACGGATAAACAAAAGTACCAGGCGTAATGATAAGATCAAAGTATTGTATATGAACTGGTTTGACTGCAGCTATATTACTAAATATATAACAAACACTAATAACCAAACAAAAAGCGACATAAGTTAACCACTGCTTTTCATTTCTATCTTTAAACTCATATTCAGTTTTAACACTTTCACCAGAGCTATATATTTTTCGACAAACCGCCGACACTTCTCTAGCGTTGAAATCATCAATCACTTCTGAAGATAGTAGTCTTTCGTATGGCATTGACATAACCCGCCCAGTATTCAACACCATAACGTTAGCTTTTCCATTGAGGATATCAAATCCAATTAGCTTATATTTTATATTCGCTTCCATACCTTTCCTCGATTATTGTACCAACAACATCCTCAGCAACTAAATGAGCCGAACTACCATCAATCACCTTCAAACTTTTGCTTGAAGTAACCACAAGAACATTTGCCTCATGAATGATAGCCTCACGACGAACGATGATCACATCACCTTTATTATAGTATCCTTTTATCTCTTTTGTTAGAAGTATTCCAACTACATTAGGACCTTCACCGAAGAAATAAGTTATAGGTGACGACATAACTAACCGTCCAATTTTTGCATTTACTGCAGAGAGTATAGTTGTATCTTTAATAATCGGAACCGCCAACGGGTTCATGTTACCATCGATGGTTACTAACTTATTAGATAACTCCTTTTCTTGTAAATCAACAGATTGAATTTCTTTAAATGAAACACCAAAGAATCCGGCTACTTTTCGAAGAGTATTTTCCTGAACGCGCTCTACCCTACCTTCAAGGATCTTATATATAGTAGTTCGATTAACACCGGCACCATCACTCAAAGAAACTTGTGTCTCCTTTCTCGAAGAAAGAAGGTAATTTATATTCTTTTTTATTATCTCGGTATTATTCATGGCATACTCATGATCAAATAATAGTGATGGTTAGTCAAAAGATGATACATGAAAGACATCAGATGATGAAATAAACATAGCACAGCATGAACTACACATTATCAACAGTTCTTGATTATGTGGATTTTTCACCTCCTAACACTATGTAAAATCATAATAAAGGAGGGGGCCATGATACCAAAAAGACTAAAAGATGCCAGAATATCAAATGGTTATACACAGGAGCAGTTGGCTGAACTTGTAGGTATACAAGGGGCCAATTCAAGCTCAAGACTGTCAAGTTACGAAGTCGGCAGAACAGAACCACCTTTCAGCTTAGTAGTAAAAATAGCCAACTTATTGGATTACCCAGAGTATTACTTCTATACGATAGATGATGATTTAGCCTCAGATCTTCTTGAAATGCATAGAAATAGAACAAATCCCTCCAAAAATGAATTCTACAGTTCAGTAATAGAAGAGAAAAAATTAGCTAAAAAAGTTGAAGATGCCAAAAGATTAGCAATTGAAATAATTGACTGCCTAAATAAATAGAAATCAGCAAGCATAATTACCTCACTCCAAAAAGCGGCATGAGGTAATTAATTTATTGATGATAGCTCATTCGTTAGCACTATCTGAATCAACACCAATAAAAAAACGCTCTAACTTGTCATTAACAGATTCATTTATTTCTGAAATAATTTGCTGGTAGTTATTGAGTTTTGGTTTATCTGCAACATGTGGAGCTAGAGTACTTGCACCAAGAACCTTTGCCATTGCAAGTTGAGTTTTCAATACGTTTTCCAAAAGAGTTTTGTTAAACTCCGTCTGATTAAAAGGGTCATCTTTTCTTTCCATCTGTGCCTCATAGACTCTGAGACCGAGTTCAAGAAGCATGGAAATAACACTAGATGTACTTACTTCAGTTTCAGCAGCCCCTTCTTGACGGCGCTGTTCAACAATTGCGTGAATCTTTTCAACCGCCTCTTTGCTGACATATGCTTGAATTCTTGCCATATAACTTTTACTCCATGACATTATTAGCTGACAGATAATCTGTATGTATTTTGAGTTAGCATGCACGAATCAAATCCGACTCTAATTGCGAGTCTAATGATAACTATAAAAGCGTAAACACACAACTCGCCTCTAGGGTCGTCCCTGTTTATCTATATGAAATTTAGTGATAACTCTATATAGAGTTGTGTATAAACTCGAATAACGACTCTAGTTAGAGTCCTTTAAGACTCTAGTTTCTTTCAATGTTAAAGTATAACAACAACCTAAAATAAATAACTAACTGTTTTAAATGAATAATTCTGCAAAATACAATTTTGCGTGGGGTGTGATGCAGTTACCCCAAAGAGCGCGAATTTGTTGACTCGAGATCCCGAAAAGGCTAGATTTTCACCAGGGCTAGAAATTTTAAGGACACCATGAAGAACATCATCGCAGCGTTAATGCTATTCTGTTCAACGGCCGCTATGGCTGATTGTTTTGACATGGCAGGCCGAGATTATCGTATCGACCCGGATCTGCTACGTGCTATTTCATGGAACGAGTCACGTTTTAATCCCGTGGCTATCGGCCCAAACCCTACAACAGGCTACGGCGTGGGGTTAATGCAAATTGACTCACAGCACTTTAACTCACTCTCATTGATAGGTGTGTCAGAACGGCACCTGAAGCAAGATCCGTGCATGAACATCTACACTGGTGCTTATTATCTCGCGATTGCATTTAAGAAGTGGGGAACGACCTGGCAGGCAGTGGGTGCTTATAATGCAGGGTTCAAAGACTCTCCAAAGCAGGCGCAACGACGTTACAAGTATGCGAGTAAAATCGAGAAAACCTACCGGGCGATAAAAGCCAGCAAGCAGCAACCCCTCCTCGTCCAGAACCCGTAGTTTATCCACATATGCACATAAGACAAAGCCAGTGAAGTTTCCCATCACCCTAATGGGAAACGAACGGGAGCGGTTATTTCACCGGATCAAGGTGAAATAACGTCGATTGTGTAGATGTGGGTAAGCGGATCGCAGAGTTAACAGACACCACCAAAAAACGGTCACGTTTTTTGGGGCTAACCTGGGCGCCCCTTTGGGGCAGCGGGAGCGGGAAATGTATTTCCCGCTGGGTGGGCGGGGAGAATAAGATGCGCCCCCTCGATGGGGACGCATCTTATCAGCGCGCGACCACTCAAAAACGTCGTAGCCTGGAAGAATGGGCGCATCACAATCAAAATGGATGTAGCCTGTGCGGTGATATTTAACATGGTGAATTAGAAACCGCCTCAGCGCCTTTGATGCCCCTTGCGACTTTAATACCCGCAGCCGCCAACGATAATCCGTCAGCACCAGAATATAACCGTACCGGATGTTAACCACCCAGGAACTAAAAGCCGCTTGCCCTGCCATTGTCGTTAACAGCTCATTATCTTCCGATGTAAAATGTGCCGTACTGCATACCCGTAAATTTTCCGTTTGCATCTTTCACCTCGTTATTTCATACTGTCCGCGCTGTGTTAACTGTACGTTCTGTAGCAGTGTTCGGCCCCGGTATTGATGGGCGTCATTACCGGGGCACCCTGTTACTTCATTCGGTTTTTGAATTCATCCGCAATCAGCCATAACGCACGGTTCAACTTAATATCGCCATCGATACCGTTGACCGCTCGAGTCCGGGTATTTTTACCGGTCGCGCTTTTACCGGGTAATCCGCCCTTAATCATGTTTTCCTGCACGCGCTGGAATGTCGTCCATAAATCATTGCCGTAATCCTCACGCCGACGCGGACGCAAAACTTGCGACGGCGTGATTGGGGATTTATCTTCATACTCGTAGCGATAACTTAACGCCGCCCGCGCAAATAATTCCTGGTCGCGCTCTGACAGTGAAATGCATTTCATGGTATCGAGGTCATTATCGACGCGGTCAAATATGCCGAGCACTTCATACGCGCCCTCAATCACCTGCCCGACCACATCCCCTTTATGCGGCACACGAACATCACCGAACGATTGGCCAAATACCATTCCGTTGGCACAGACATAGCGGAACATGCCGGGGATCATTTGGTAACTGCTGCTCCCGTCGTGGCTGTTCAATAATACGATTTCGGGCACTTCCTTATTGCCGGAGACAATCATATTTTCCCGACGCAGCCGCAGCATGTGTTTGGTATGGCCGCGTTTGCTTTCATCCCGAACGCGGGTCTGACAGGCATAAAACGGCTGAAAACCTTCCTCCCGTAATTTATCCAGCAGCGTAATGGTGGGAATATACGTATAACGGTCACTGCGCGAATCGTGTTTATCTTCTGAAAACACGCTCGGCACCACGTTCATTAATTCGTCGTTGGTTAACGGGCGATCTTTACGGATGGCGTTATAACGGCCAAAACGGGAAGTCAGACGCATGATATTCTCCTTGCTCTTTGAGTAATGCCGGACACTTATTTTAGACCGGCGATGAATTAACGGTATGAGTGATTGATAGCCAGCTGAAGGTGCAGCCGATAACGCGCATGTTCCCAGGCAACGACGCCGGTCTCGCCAAAATAGGCACCGGCCAGACGCTGCGCCTTAATCCAATGTTGCGCGACGGCATACGCAATTTTCGGTTTATCTGACGGCGAGTTATCGACGCCGTTAAACACCACCCGATCCGTCATCGTGTTAAAAATTTCATACAGCGATTGCGCCAGTTCGTCAGGGGACAAATACACGCCGTGTAATTCCTCCATCAA
>NZ_JDWE01000086.1:0-1103 GCF_000685765.2 Frankia sp. BMG5.23 | reverse complement strand
TTGTCGTAGTCCCAACCCAAGGTTCCCAGCTTGATGCAGAACAAGCCAGTAGAGCTTTTGGTTTAATTCGCGCCCATGAGCGAGGCATTCAGAAGCATAAGCCTGATTACAAGCTACCTTATGCTGTTTTGTTCACTCGCACCTCAGCAGCGATACAGAGTCGTGATACCAGGCATATTAGGAAGAGCTTCGAAGCAGGTGGCATTCCTTTTTTTGAAACCGAATTAAACGAACGCGCTGCATTCAAAGCAATGTTCTCGTACCGGCAACCTCTTGAAATGCTCCCTACAAACGAGGTTTCAAATGTTGAAAAAGCCATCGAGAACGCAGAAGCCTTTACGCGCGAAGTTATTGGCAGAATAACCGCCGGCACTCCGGTTACACCATGACAGTAGGGGGAATAAACCATGAGTCGTGTTGATCCGTTAGAGAATTTGAAAAATTTTGAACCTAAAGCTGCCGTCGAAAAAAAATCAAAGCAGAGCGATGCAGAAATTGAGGAGCTGGCAAACCAACACGGTTTTGTTGGAAGGCAAACAACAGCGCTATCTCAGCCCGTTGAACGCTCAAGACGACGTTTCAAGACAGGGCGGAATATACAAATCAATATTAAAGGTGAACTTGAAACCAAGAATGAGTTATACCGCATCGCCGATCTAATCGACCAGCCATTAGGTGAGACTCTCAAGCGTGCATTGGCGGCTTTACAGCGAGAACTGGATCAAGCAGAAGGCTCTGCGTAATAGTTAAAAGCGGGAGGGCAGGGGCTCCCGCCCATTTGAATGAACAGCTCCGGCCCAATCTCTCATAAAGGTATACCTTTGTGAGAGCTAGGGTGATTTGTTCAAAAAAAGTATCACATAACTTGATTTAGTAAATTTGATACGCAAAAATCTCATCATCTAATGTCTAGTGAGATTAAATCGTATGGCGCTCGTCGGTTATGCTCGTGTATCCACGACAGATCAGGATCTGACACATCAGATAGCGGTGCTGACTTCAGCCGGCTGCCGTAAAATCTTCTCGGAGAAAATGACCGGCGCCAGGAAAGAGGGCCGTCAGGCACTCGATGACTGCCTTGATTACTTGCGAGAAGGGGATAC
>NZ_JDWE01000085.1:0-10652 GCF_000685765.2 Frankia sp. BMG5.23 | reverse complement strand
AAGGTCCACTGGGTGCGCGATGTGACGTTCCGTGAGGATGCCTCGCGGGTTCGGACCGGCCCACTGCCCCGCATCATGACCACACTCCGTAACCTGATCATCGGGCTGATTCGCCTCGCTGGCCATAACCGCATCGCCCCGACCATCCGCAGAATCCGACACGACAACGCCCTGCTCCTGGCCATCCTCACTCTCGACAACCCCGCTGACCTGCATCAATGACTTTGCGGGTCACCCTGGGCCGGCAGCAACTGGCGGGCGACGCCCCCGCCGGCCCCGGAACTCGCCAGGATCGCCAGCGGGGTATAACCCAACCGCGCCAGCGTCGCTCCGACCGACAGCACCAGCGTGGCGACCGCCGCCGGGACGGCGACCCTCGTGTAACCGGAAGTGAAATCGACCCCGTACAGATAGCTCAGCAGCACCGTAAAGGAGATGAACCCCGCGACGCAGACCAGGGCCTGGGCCACGTACCTTCCTCGCCACCGGCGGGTATCGAACAGTAGCAGGGCGAGCGACAACAGCGCCAGAATGGCCGCGCCGAAAGGCACGATCCGCCCCGGATGAGACTGCGAGGCTGTGGCCTGGTCGATGAAGAGAAGTTCGTCTATGCCGAAATTCCGATCCACGGCCGACTCGACGAGAGAGAGTCCGGAGATCGCCAGTGCAAGGGCGGCGGCCCCCTGTCCCGCCGCCCGGACGGCGGTTCGCCGCCGGCCGAGTCGGCTCCACAGCGAGAACCCGAGCAGCAGACCGCAGACGGCTCCGTTTGGTTTCGTCGACGGCCAGACGGGTTTGATGCTCGTGAGCACGTGGTTGTCCAGGGTCCAACCGAGTAGCGTGACCGCGGCCATCACGATCGTGAACACGGCGGCCCAGGATGCGACGGTCTCAAGTCGCGACGCGTGCGCACCGTCGCCGGCGGGCCAGGCCGGTGTCCCGCTGCCCGCACCCACCCGCACCGGCTTGGCCGGTCCGCGACCCTCTGGGTTCATGGCTCTCCTAGCGCCCGAACACGATCGAAAGATTCGCTCTTCGTGAGAGGTCATGACCGTTGCGTGATACCCGCGATCGCCGCCCTCACGCCGCCATCCACCAGCGACCACCTCCCCGGGGAGGTCTTGGGAACGGTGGATCGCCCCGCTGGGCGAGGTCGGGTAGAGCGCCCAGCCGAGGAGACGCCGGCTGACTGACATGATCAGCGGGCCGGTGGTCGGGGGCAGGTCCGCCAAACTTCAGGAGGACTACCAGTCCTCGATCGATTTGCTGCGGAAGGAAACCGGGAAGACGATCCGGTTCCAGCGGGCAACCGACTACGCCGCCGTCATCGAGGGGCAGCGCAGCGGCAAGGTCGATATCGCGCTGTACGGGGCACTGTCCTATCTGGTCGCCCGCACCTCCGGAGTGCGGGCGACGGCGGTCGCCGCGGCGCTCGCGGAGAAAGGTGGTTCGCCGGGCTATCGCTCCTACGGCGTGGTGAAGACCGGTTCGCCGATTCACGACCTCGCGGGTTTCAAGGGTAAGAAGGTCTGCCTCGTCGACCCGAACTCGACCTCGGGCTACCTCTATCCGCGGGCTGGGCTGATCGACGCCGGGGTGAACCCCGACAGCGAGATCACCGCGGTGCTGGCCGGCACGCACGATGCGTCGGCGCTCGGCGTGGCCAAGGGGCAGTGCGACGCCGGGTTCGCCTACGACGCGATGGTCGACAAGAAGCTGATCGAGAAGGGTCAGCTCAAGGCCGGCGAGCTGACCACGGTGTGGAAGTCCGGCCTCATCCCCGGATCACCGATCGCGATCAGTGACGACCTCGATCCCGCGCTCAAGGACAAGATCGCCAAAGTGATCCAGGAGCACATGAACATCGACTACCTCGAGTCCCATGGGTTCTGCACACCCGGTAAGTGCATGGTCGACGAGTCCGGCGACTGGGGTTTCGTCAAGGTCGCCGACACCTTCTTCGACCCGGTGCGGCACGTCTGCGAGGTCACGAAGGCCAAGAGCTGCACGGCGGCGGAGTGAGCGCCGTCCGCTTCGAGGGGGTGACCAAGCGGTTCGGCCAGACGCTCGCCCTCGACGAGGTGTCGTTCACCGTCGAGCCCGGCGAGGTGGTCGTCCTGCTGGGGCTGTCCGGTTCGGGCAAGTCGACGCTCCTGCGGCACGTCGACGGCCTGCATGGGGCAAGCGCGGGCCGGGTCATCGCGCTCGGCACGGACGTCGGCCAGGCGCGGGGCGCGCGGTTGCGGGAGCTGCGTCGCCGGATCAGCTTCGTGTTCCAGCAGTTTCACCTGGTCGACAGCCTCTCGGTGCTGGAGAACGTGTGCACCGGCGCGCTCGGCAGGCTGCGTGGCCTGCGGCTGGGTCTGGTCACCTATCCGCGGGCGGTGCGACTCGAGGCGCTGGAGCACTTGGAACGGGTCGGGCTCGCGTCACAGGCGTTCCAGCGCGCGGACACGCTGTCGGGCGGGCAGCAGCAGCGGGTCGCGGTCGCGCGGGCACTCATGCAACGCCCGGAGATCCTGCTCGCGGACGAGCCGGTTGCCTCCCTGGACCCGGAGTCCTCGGCGCAGGTGATGGGCCTGATCCGCGAAATCGCGAGCGAACGGAACCTGACCGTGCTGTGCAGCCTGCACCAGGTCGAGCTGGCGCTGTCGTGGGCCGACCGGATCGTCGGGTTGCGCTCGGGCCAGGTCGTGCTGGACAAGGCTGCGGGCGACCTTGACCACCAGCAGGCCGTTGCCATGATCTACCGAGCCGGCCCGCTGCGGGCCATCGCGTGACGGGGCGAACCCTCGCCCGGCCCAGGACCGATTCGGTCCTGGGCATGGCCGCGCTGCTGGGGCTGCTCGGCCTGGCCGGGTGGGCCTTCGCCGCGCTGTCGATCAACGTCGCGACGCTGATCGACAGCGGGCGGAACGCGGCCGACTTCGCCGCCCGGATGCTCCCCCTGGACTTCCCCACCGCGGGGGAGCTGCTGCGCCTGACCGGCCAGACCATGTCGATCGTCATCTGCGCCACGCTGCTGTCGGTGGTGCTCAGCACGGGGCTTGCGGTCTTGGCTGCCGGGAACACGGCGCCGCACCGCGGTGCACGGTTCGGCGCGCGGACAGTGATCGTCGCGGCCCGCGCGGTGCCGGACGTGGTGCTGGCGACCGTGTTCTTTCGGCTGTTCGGGTTCGGCGCGCTGGCCGGGGTTCTCGCGATGGGACTGCATTCGGTCGGCATGGTCGGCAAGCTCTACGCCGACGCGGTCGAGCAGATCGACGAGGGCCCGCGTGAGGCCATGCGCGCGGGCGGCGCGGGCCGTGGGAGCTGGTGGCCGGCGTGCTGCCGCAGGTGCTGCCCGCGTTCGTGGCGACCGCGCTGCACCGGCTGGACATCAACCTGCGGGTCTCGGTCGTCCTCGGCTTCGTGGGTATCGACGGGCTCGGCCGCGCCATCGCGACCGGCTGCTGATCGTGTGTGTGCGGGGCATCCCCGATCTGGTGCTGGCGATCGTGTTCGTGGTGATCACCGGGCTCGGTGCGGTCGCCGGGGTGCTCGCGCTGGGCGTCGGTGCTGTCGGGCTGCTCGGCAAGCTCGTCGCGGACTCCGTGGAAGAGGTCGACCCGGGTGTCGAGGACGCGCTGCGCGCCACGGGATCGAGAACGAGCAGCTGCCCCGACCGGGCGCCGAGCTGCCGATCGAGTTCGCGCTGCTGTCCTTCGAGGGCAAGCTGCGGGCCGCGGGCGTGACGACCGTGTTCCACGGCATCTCCTTCGAGGACACCCACCACGACATCCCGCGCAGCGTGGGCCAGGCGGAGAAGACGTGCGAGGCGATCGATGCTTATACCGGCGGGCTCGTCGACCACCGGATCCTGTACCGGCTCGACGTGCGCAGCCCGGAAGCGCTGTCCGCGCTGGCGCGGCGGTTGGACCAGGTTCCCGACGGCGCCCTGGTCTCCCACGAGGACCACACCCCGGGCCAGGGCCAGTACGCCGTCCGCGAGCACTACGAGCGCTATTTGATGGGCAGCCGCGGCATGTCCGACGCGGAGGCTCGCGAGCATGTCGACCAGCTCATCGCCGACCGGGACGGCAGGCTCGACATCCGCGAGGAGGCCCTGGTCTGGCTCGCCGCGCGCTCGGCGCGAATCCGGCTGCTCGGGCACGATCCCAGCTCGGCCGCCGAGATCGCCGAGCTGCGGGACCGCGGCTGCGCGGTCGCCGAGTTCCCCACCACGATCGAAGCGGCGGAAGCCGCCCGCGCCCACGGACTTCCCGTCGTCATAGGCGCCCCGAACATCCTGCGGGGACGTTCCCACAACGGCAACGCCTCCGGCCGTGACCTGGTCGGCCGCGGCCTGGTGACCGCGCTGGTGTCGGACTACCTGCCCTCCGGTCTGCTCGCGGCCGCCATGCTGCTCGCCGAGCAGGGGCTCGCCACCCTGCCGGCCGCCATCGGCCTGGTGACCGCCGGGCCGGCCGAGGTCGCCGGACTTCCCGACCGCGGTCGGCTCGAGCCGGGGCTGCGCGCTGACTTTGTGCTGGTCGAGCCGCGCCGCCCGTGGCCGGTGGTGCGGTCCGTGTTGTCATCCTGGGGTGTCTGGTGACAATCGGGGGTGCGGCGGTGACCCGGTGGCCGGTTCCCGAGCCGGAGATTCCGGCCGGGACGGATCCCGCGCTGGCCGCAGCCGCCCGCGCGGCGGTGGGCGCCTTTCGCGATGCGCGCGAGCGGTATACGCGCGCGGAGCTCGCCGAGAAGGTCGGCATGGGCGCCGACGGCACCCTCACCACGCGTCTGGACCTGCTGGTCGACACCGCCGTGGCGGAGGTGGTGAACGCCCAGCGGGTCAACCTGATCAGCGAGGAGATCGGTGTCATCGACAACGGTTCGGCGGTCACGCTCGTGGTCGATCCGGTCGACGGCACCGCCAACGCGGTCGCGGAGGTGCCGTTGTCGGCCTTCTCCGGCGTGGTCGCCGTCGACGGCAGGGCGACCGAGGCCCTCACCGTACGTATGGTTGGACACCGGCCGCGGCTGGCATGCGAAAGTCGGCCTCCCGTCGCCCTACTGGACAACAGGCCGGCGCGCACTCGACGGCGCCGCGGTCAGCCTCCTGCGGCCGCAGGCCAAGAACGAGGCGGCGTGGCTGCGGGTAAGCCGCCGGGCCGCGCGGGTGCGCATCCTGTCCAGTAGCTGCCTGGAGGCCGCCCTCGTGGCGCAGGGCTCCACGGACGCCTTCGCGGACGCCGGCTCGGACACGCACCGCATCATGGACATCGCCGCCGCGTCCGTGCTGGTCCCGGCGGCGGGCGGCGCGGTGATCGACGCCTTCGGCCGCCCGGTCGAGATCGTCCCCGACCTCAGCCGCCGATGGTCCGGCGTGATCGCGGCGACCCCGGAGCTGGCGCACCAGCTCGCGGACGAGATCAGCGGCTCTTCCTACTGATCCGTTCGCGTTACCCGGCCTTTTCCCGGGGAACGGCACGTCGCCGCCGCTGGTTGCCTGCGCCGGCATGATGGTGAGCCGGACAGCAGGTGACGCACGACAACAGCCCGCCGGCGCATGCGCATACGACCGGACCGTGTTCGGCGACGAGCCGATCAGCCGGTGATGCTCAAGAAACTCCTTGACCGGCCCGATCGGCAGACGGTCCTCCGTCCACTGCGACGCTCCTCGTCGTCGGCGGCGACCAGCTCGCCGCCGGGGGTGCGGCCGCTCCTTGCGGATGATGACCCGTATCCCCGGCGGCCAGCGTCCACACCCGTTTCTGGACCACCAGCCGCCGGGAGATCGCCGGCAGGGTCTTCTCCACGCCGTCGACCGGATCGAGCCGATCGCGGCCATGTACGCCGCGGGGGCAGAAGCCGCTGTCGCCGGTCATCACCCGGACCAGATGGCCTGGAACGGGACAGCGCGGCCACCGGCTCGGCCCCGTCGATCCGGTCATGGTCGCTCCCAACGCCGTCACCATCCTCGCAGCCTGCCGGTTCAACAGGTCCGTGCCGCAATGGTCTTCGTTGATCTCCTGGTCGCCGATCAACACGTTGCTCTCATAGGACCTGTTGACCAAGTTCCTCTCGTTCCCAGCGCACCCGCCGGAACCCGTCAAGCGGCCCAGATCGATGATCGTAAACTTGATCGAATTTTGATTACTGCAAGCGTTTTCTAGGTCGCACCCACTTTGGATCATGGGGAAGCGTGATCCGATGCGCACGATCGGGTGAGGCGGAGTCGCGGCCATGTGCCTGTAGCCTGCAGATTCAGGGAAGCCTCGCGTGTGTGGCGACCATTACCTCCAGGGATGCGGACGGCGAAGTAGACTTAAGGCCGATTAAGATCGGTATGCGCTTGCATACCGATGGCGGCATCCGCGCAGGAGGCAGGAGGCAGGAGGCAGCGGTGGCAGACGGCCAGCACCAGCCCGACGGGGAGCGGACGTCGACTGACGTCAACCCTAAGGTTGTGGTCGCGGCGTTGCGAAGGGATCCGGCGATCCGGTTGCAGGTCCTTGTTCATCACGAGACGACCACCAGGTTGCTGGCACCACTGCGCGAGCTGTGCCGGGTGGCCGTCGACGACGGTGAGACCACTGTCGTCAACGCGATCAGCAGCGTGGGAGCGCACCGGCTCGACCTCTCATCGCGGGCTGTGACATCGGGTTCGGTGATATCAACAATCTGATCCACCTCGTCCGCGAGTACGAGCACGCAGGTGTTTACGCTGTGTGAATTGAGGACAAGGCATTCCCTAAGAGGAACAGTTTCCCGCCCGGTCAGGAGCTCGCCGACGCAAACGAGTTCGTCACTAAAATTATGATGGTGAAGGATGTTCTCCAGGGCAAGGGCTTCATGTTGATCGCCCGGGTGGACTCCCCGATCGCGGGAACCGGCGAGGAGGACGCGATCTGGCGGGCCACTCTGTACCGGTGGTCCGGTGCTGAATCTTGCGCGTCGTTTTCGCGGCGGTGGATGCCGCTCTCCCCAGCATTCTCGAGTCCGGTTCCGCCGCCATCGAGTCGCGGCTCGCCTCAGTCGCCCAGGTGCTCGAGATGATTGGAAACGGCAAAGTGACCGCCGCTGACATCGCCTTCGCCGAGGAGGTGAAGCGCCGGCGCGCAGGGTAGGTCCATGAGCAACGCCGCCGGTGGCCTGACAGGCGGTTTTACTCACCGTAACCAGCGCCGCCCGAGTGCGGGCACTCAGGCTGGTCAACCCCATGACGACAGTGTGTGTTGACGATCGAAGGAAGGGCCATGGAGAACGTGTCTGACAATGCCAACGATCGTGCGGACGCCGAACTGCGACGCCGCTTGGAGGAGGACGTACACGCGGCGGCCATGCACGACGGGCTCGGCGTCCCGCCCTCCACCTGGCACGGTTTGGAGGTGGCAAGGCGGGCCCGGGGCCCGATGACGAGCTGGGAGTACAACCGCGCGCGGCTGGCCGACACACTCGACGCGGTGGCAAGTCACATTCCCAGCCTTGATCGGGCCATACTGGACTGGGCCGTGGCCGTCCCGCTCCCTGGCCAGTCGTTCTTCGACGCCTGGGAGCGGGACGGCTACCAACTGCCCGGGTTGCGGCAACACTCCAAGCTGCTAGAAGCGTGCATCACGGCCGCAAACCCTCAGCCAGCGGACGTCGTCCTAGATCTCGGTTGCGGCGACGGCGCGCTCGTGGCCAGGCTCCCGCTCGTCGCGCGTCTGGACCTGCTCGACAGCAGCGTGCGGATGCTCGAGCGCGTCCCACTGAGCCGGCCGGGCAGGAAGGAGACCCGGCTGGTCCACGCCGATTACCTCGACTACAGACCGGACACACGGTACGATGCGATCATCGCGGTCATGTCGTTGCATCACGTCGACCACGACCAGATTTCTCGGGCCCTGGAAAAATGCTACCGGGAGCTTTTCCCTGGTGGCCGCCTGGTCCTTGGCGAGACATTTCTCGACACCTCGGCACTATCGAGCCAGAACGACATCGACGATGTCTGCGACGTCTACTATCGGAAGATAGTCAATGCTGCGGAGCAGAACTGTTACCGCCATGCGCTCAAGGACGCACAGATACTCGACCGGATCCTTCGGCGCTCCGGGGAGTACATGCGGACTCGGGAGCAGTGGAGAAGGTTGCTGACACGGGCGGGATTCTCGGTGAAAGCCAGCCGGACGACTTCACCCGAGATCCGCTACGGCTACCTGCTGGCCGTTCGTCCTCCCGAGGACGACCAGTAAGTCGGCCGGTCGTGAAGCATCTGCGCCCGGGGTAGGTCCATGAGCAACACCGCCGGCGGTCTGACACCGGGTGTTCACCCGCTGAACCAGCGCCACCCGAGTTCCTGGCACTCTAGCTTGGACGGCGCGGAATCAATGGGCCGGAATGATATGAGGAATCGTTATGGAAGAGAGTGCCGTGAACAAATCTGAGGCTGAATCTGATGCGGAAGCCCTGGCACGGGCCTACGAGAAATCGCGATCCGCTGTTCCGCTTCATCCGCGGCGGGAAGCCCTGGTCGGCGGCCATGCGGTCCGCATTGGGCGTGTGTTCAGCGACACACGTCCGGTTTCCGTAAGCGCTTGCAGTAGAGTTGCCATGCGAGCTCGGTCGCTGGGATCTAGTTCGCCTGAGGGGTTGGCCGGGGTTCCGGCGGCCCCAGGGCTCTTGCAAGGATGCGATTCGGTCGGTTTAGCCAGCTCTGTCGGTTTCGGGTGATCGGTCCTGGTAGAGCGGTATGGGGGACCGCGGGCACGGCTGGACCACGTGTCGCGGACACGAAAGCAGGCACGCCGCTTGTAGATCACGGAGATGTCTTATGTCCTCGTGGTCTGGAGTGCGGCGTGCCTGTGGGCGCATTGTCGCGCGCCGCGGCCGGCGCGGCCGAGCTGATCGAACGCGACGGCCGCACCTGGCATGAGGAGGACTCCGAGTGAGACACCCTCTGTCAACCCTCAGGCGGCCCGGTTCGAGCGCGTGGGCGCGGCAGACAGACCGGCTACACCCACAACACGATCGCGCGGGGTCGCTGGCCGCCCATCCCTGACTCGCCATCAGTCCCCGGCGTAGCCACCGGGACCCGCCGCCGGGACCCGCCACCCGGTCAGCCCGCCTGGCGACCGGGATCACCGTGCCCGGAGCCTACGTCAAGTTCCACCGCCTTCTGCAAGGGCTTACACTCAAGCTGGCGGTAGGCGTTTACGGAACCCTCGGTGGCCACCGCCACACCTGCTCGACTCGGGAGGTCCCTCTTTGTCCGCCACGCCCCAGCGCTCCCCAAGCCCTCAGTCCGCTCCCCGAGGAGACGCATGACCTCCGCAGGTGCGCTCGACGGCAAGGTGGCCGTCGTCACCAGTTCCAGCAAGGGGATTGGCCGTGCGTTGGCGACCGGCCTCGGTCAGGCCGGCGCAAACGTGGTCGTCAACTACAAGAACGACCGCGCGGGCGCCGAGCAGACGTGCCGGCGTATACAGGAGGCAGGCGGCATCGCCGTGGCGGTCGGCGCTGACGTAGGCGTCCCCGAGGACGCGCAGCGGTTGATCGACACGGCCCATTGCGAGCTTGGCAGCATCGATGTGCTCGTCAACAACGTCGCGCATGTCCGTCTTGGCCCGGCACAAGCGACGACTCTCGAGGACTGGGGCGACGCCATCAGCACCAACCTTCGGGGCGCCTTCCTGACGACCATAACCGCGGTGGCCGCAATGGGGGAGCGGGGTGGATCGATCATCAACATCTCAACCTGTGCCGACACCCTGATGCTCCGATACCACGCCGTCTACACCGCATCAAAGGGCAGCCTGGAGGCGATGACACGCCACCTCGCCCTGAGGCTCGCGCCGCGTGTGCGCGTCAACGCCATCGCGCCCACGGCCACGCGTATGGAGCGCAACTGGCAGGACAACCCCGACTTCGATCGAAGCTGGAGCGCCGTCATTCCGCTGGGCCGCATGGCGACGCCCGAGGACTACATCGGCCCGCTGGTGTTCCTGGCGTCGGACGCCTCGTCGTTCGTCACCGGGGAGATCCTCCACGTCGACGGGGGCTGGACACTCCAGGGCCCTGCCCCGGACATGCGGCACTACGACTTCGAGACGGACCGGCATCGCGGGCGAGGAGGCCCTGACAGATCTTGAACTGCTGCTTGCGGCGTTCCGCGAGTCCATCGTCTCGCGCGGGCTGCGGATCGCCGCGCTGGGGCTGCTACGGGCCCCACTCTCCTACATAGCCATCGACAAGGAGCCATCCGCGACGGCACCGCATAACGACGAGCGCGCCATAAGAAGGTGTTTGAGATCGTCGGTTGGACGATGGGACCGCGGGTGGCATAAGCCGGCGGAGTTATGTTGTTCCGCTCGCGGGGCGGCACGTCGTGTCACGGATCTCGATGCTCACGGGCAGCACGACCACTTCCGAGGCGTCCAGGTTCTGGGAAGCATCCGGAACAGCGTCGAGGAGACTGAGCAGCAACTCGGCGGCGATCTTCCCCTGACGGGCCAGCGGCTGGACGACCGTCGTCAGCTCGAACACCTCTGCCTTGTCGTGCCCGCCGAAGCCGATAACAGACATGTCCTCCGGCACGCGGAGCCTGGCACGGCGCAACGCCCGCAGCGCACCCATCGCCATCTCGTCGTCCGCGACGAACACCGCCGTGGGCGGCGACTCGACCGAGA
>NZ_JDWE01000084.1:0-10680 GCF_000685765.2 Frankia sp. BMG5.23 | reverse complement strand
GGGCGCCCGGCGAGGCTCGGTGCCCGGGGCGCCCGGCGAGGCTCGGTGCCCGGGGCGCCCGGCGAGGCTCGGTGCCCGGGGCGCCCGGCGAGGCTACCAAGAGCGGCGCGTAGCCCGTGCGGGAGGGTGTACGTGGGCCCGCGATGGTCAAGCGGGAAGACTGCTTTGTTGCTCCCGCCATGTACGTGCCGTGTCGCTCAGCTCACCTATCACAGGGTGATCACTCAAGGGCTTGACCGCACCGAGGATGGCGTCAGTACGTTTTCCGACGTGCGCAGCCTGGAAAGGCAGCGCAAGCGCGAGGCCCTGTGTAGTGAGACCGGCAATGCGATGTGGATCTCGATCGGCGCTGCGGGACACGGCAAGGGCTTCATCGAGCAGCATGTAGGGACGCTGGTGCGTACTTTCCGCTTCGATGATCGGACGCACCGTGGTCAGCGTCCTCTTAACATGATCCGGCATTCCGAGGCGAGCGTATGCCAGAGCTGCGGCCGTTGCGGCGCTTGCGGGGTGACAGGTCTGAATGTCATCGACAATGGTGCGAGAAATCGGCCCGTGGTCCGCCGGGGCGAGCGAATGCAGAATTTCGAGTGACTCCCCGACGGCCGATTCAACCCCCTTGACGTCGCCGAGCGTAGCGCAGGGACCAGCAACGGCATCCGACAGCAGCAGTGCACGCGCAGGGCCCGTGTGCGCGTAGAGCAATCCGTCTTCGGCGTATCTCTTTGCGCCAGCTGGATTGCCTGCGTAATCTTCAACAATGGCTTGCATGTATCGGGTCCATGCAATGAGATTGTCATCGTCGAGCAGGTCGGCTCTTTTGTGGGCCTCAGCGAGGGAAATCCGGGCAGAGTCCGTCTCTCCCGCATTGTTGTGGACCCACCCCCGTAGCCCTGCGGTAATGGTTGCAGCATGCCAGAGGCGGGCATGGTCGGCGGGNCGGAGGGTGAGTTTCGTCGATATTCCGTCGATCAGGCTTTGCACTGACGCTATTTGCCCAAGAAGTGCGGCGGGGGATGTCGAGCGATAAGCGTCGATGACTCCGGATATCTGTGCGTCAACGATGGGAAGAATGCTGTCCGCGCGCGCTGTTCCTTCGAGAAGTAGCAAGCGATCCGTGGGGGTGAGCACGGGCAAAGCCGCACCTGCCGCCACGCCGCTACTGATCAAGGAAAACAGGTCTCGACGATTCGTTGGACTCACCTCCCGCCCTGGACTCGGCAACGCTGGGTCACGGGCTTCCACTGTCAAGGGTACCCGTCTTGCTCCCCCAACCACCAGCCGTGTTTCACCGGGTGATGGTTCCGGGGCATAGCCGTGAAGCGATGCTTCGCGCTCTGCGATGGCACGATCACGCAGACGCAGAAGATCGCCTCTCGTGCCGAAAGCGTCGTCGAGTGCTTTGAACCCCGCTGCGGACAGGGTCCGTCCGGTGGCGAGGCTCTTGGCGTGCTTGCGTGAGTAGCCGGCATGCGCGCCGAGGTCGGACCAGTTCCATCCACGTTCCTCGATCAGTGCTTGCACACGGTCGACCAGTTCGCGCAGCGCGGGGGTAGTCGGTGTTGATCGTCGCGCGGGGTGCGGACTCGTTGGCATGTGTCCCCCTGGAGCTGCCGGCCGTCACGTGGGGTGTGATCGTATCCGGGTCAGCGCGGACCGTAAGGTCTGTCAGCGGGACAAGGGGGGTGCGACTTGGTCGCACCCCCCTTGCGGCGGGACAGGTATCACTGTCGGGCCTGTCAGCTGAGCAGTGGGCGCGGCGATTGGTCGCCGTGCGAGAGGTGTGCCCAAGTGCTGAGGTCAGGCGATGGGTGTGTCGGCGCGAGTGGCGGTGAGGTAGAAGCCGGGGGTGGTGATGGTGATCTTGGCTTGTGTGTCGATGGCCTGGTGCCACGCCGTGGCGTACCTTGCGGCCAGCTCTCGATCGTGGGCCGCGATGGTGTCGACGGTGCTGGGCACACTGGGGTGCGGGGGCCGGTGCAGGTAGGCGTGCACGTCGTTGCGGCCTTCCAGCCTGACGACGACCGTATCCATGGTGGCTTCAATGTCGCGGAACCCGCGCCGTACGTGGCGTGTGGCGGTACGCATGTCGAGCCGGTGCATGTAGCGTGCGCCGGGGGTCGCCCACTGCAAGGCTTCCTCGGCGGCGTGAATCTCTGCTGGTGTCAGGCGGAGGTTGGCGTCGTGGCGACGCTCTGCGTAGACCGGTTCAAAGAGCGACAGCCGACCACCGGGCCTCACCACCCGTGCGACCTCACGGAACGCGCGTATCAGGTCGGGGGCGTGAGCGAATGCGGCACGCGCAACGACCGCATCGGCGGTGTCTTCCTGGAGTGGGACGTCCGCGATTTCGGTGAGGACACGTCGGAGGGTTCCCGCGCCGAAGCCGGCCGGGGGGATGGTCTCCAGCGCCTGATGTGATCGGTCGATGGCGGTCACGGTGCCGCCGACCCCGACCAGCGAGAGGGCGCCGAGGGTCAGCAGACCGTTTCCGACCGAAAGGTCAATCACGTGATCTCCGGGGGAGATCTGGGCTCCGCTCAGGACGCGGTCTCGCATCCTGATCTCACCGTCGCTGAACGCCTGCCGTTCGACTATTGGACCCGCCTGACCCGTGGGGCGCTGCCGAGCGACGTCCAGGGCGCTCACGCGACCGTCTCCCGACGTGTCCTACACCGGGCAACGAGGGGCTGTTGGCGAAGATGTCGCATGATGGTCCTTTCGGTCGGGGTGCCCTACCCGGCGGGGGTCGCTGCGCATTCGGGGGTGTCTACCGCGCAGGCCGCGCACCGCGCGGGTAGGGCGGATCGGCGGGGTGCTGTGCCCCGGGGGGCGGAGCACAGCACCCCAGTCGGGACCACGGCCGGTACCGCCGTGGCGGGGCGGGAGAGGACCGGGGGTTGCCGGCACCGGTCCTCTCCCTGTGCGTGGCATCCGGTGTCCGCGCGCCGTCAATGCTGTGTAGGCGTCTATGGATTGACCGGTTAGGGAAGTGCGCCACACCGGCGGCAATGGACACGGAGAGACGGTCGCGACCACCGTTGCCCCCCTCTCGTGTCGGCCTGCACATCCGCCGGTAGGGGACATGTTGCCCGCTGCTGCACCGGCCGGACAGGGTGGGACACAGTCCCACCCGGGTGGGACTGTGTCCCACCCCGGCGAGAGCGTTCCAGCGCAATCCGCCGGCTATATCCTGGCTATCGTTGGACTCGTCTCTGTCAAATGACATCAACAGGTAGGAAGTCCTCCCCCCTCTAAGGACTGATTATGAGGTGGAATTCCACTATCGCCCTTGTCTCCGACAATCGGGATGGTGAGTTCAGGTGACACGCCGCTATTATGTGGTTCGGCCACGCTGGCTTGTCCTAATGCGGATCGGTCTGGTCGGAGCCATGTGTCTGACGGGCGCCTTCCTGTTTCCCGCGGTTACCGCTCTTCCGTTTGCCGCAGTCGGCACCATTCTTGTGTTCATTTACGTGCTCGTGCGGTAGTCTCATGACGCAATTAGGCGGACAGTCCCGCAATCCGAGTAACGTGATTCCGGCTGGCTACAGCCTATTTATTGTACGTATAGATGTCGGCGCCGACGGTGCATCCGAAGGGGTGCTCAGCGCGTTCACTGTACTTTCCGTTGATTCTTCCGTGGTGGGGCGCGTAGCGCTTTCTTTGCGCGAGCCCGAGCTATCCGCGATCGCTATTCACCACGATAGTACCGTGAATTTTTCTAGTGAAAGCCAGGAGTCTGCGGGCGTCCTGGGGTGATCTATCCCGGAATACTGCTGTGCACTGAAGACCGGAAAGGGAGGGAATCCGTGGAAACGACCATCAAATCGACGGTTCTACAGCCAACAACGCTATGCAATCTCAACTGCGACTATTGCTATCTGCCTGGTCGGGGCAAGAAGAGCGTGATGGAACCGTCAACAGCGCGGGCTGTTGCGGACTCGATCCGTTCGCAGGCTCTGCGGCGTGGAGGTATCGAAGTTATCTGGCACGGAGGAGAGCCGCTGACTATCGGGGCTTCGGCGTTCACTGAGCTTCTGGAACAGTTCGCCGATATCCCGGCTACTCACGTCGTCCAGACCAACGCGACCCTGATTGATGCAGAGTGGCTGGCGCTGTTTAAGAAGTGGAAGGTAGAAATTGGCGTCTCGATTGACGGCGATCGAGACCAGTCGAGACATCGCGTTGATCGGGCGGGATCGGCCGCATTCGACCGGATCACGCACGGAATCGCACGGCTGCGGTCAGGCGGCTTCCCGTTCGATGTGATAGCGGTCGTCGCCGCACCCGAGCCGGAAGACGCGAGGGATCTCTACAATTTCATAGTAGACCTCGGCGCGCGATCACTCGCAGTCAATATCGAAGAGCGGGAAGGGTCCAACACGCGGCTACGCACGCACAGACCCGAGCAGCTTCAGGAATTCTGGGCGGCTCTCGCGGATGCATGGACCGAAAATCCAGCGATTCCCGTGCGCGAGTTTGACCGTGTCCGATACGCGATGAGACCGGATGAGAGTGGATCACGGGCAGGCGATGCACGCTCTATCGATCCTTTCCCGACAGTGGCATGGAACGGTGATGTCACGCTGATATCGCCGGAGCTTGCCGGTTACTCCTCCGAACGGTACGGCTCCTTCTCCTGTGGCAATGTTCGCGAGGGAGACTTTCTCAAGATCGTCCGGGATGGGATGCAGTCGGCATGGATCTCCGAGTATCGCCGAGGTCTCGCGCGATGCATGGATGAGTGTGCCTACTTCAGCTTCTGTGAAGGTGGGCACCCGGCAAACCGTTATTTTGAGCACGGTAGTTTCGACGTCACCGAAACGGACTACTGCCGCAACGCCAAGATTGCGCTTGTCGACGGACTCACCGATAGCCGTAAGGTCGGTGGTGCCGGTGGGTCTGACGCCAGGAGTGCACTACTCGCATTCGAAAGAATGCGGCGGGTTGTCGCGGTCCAGCGGTCAGGCGCGGCGCATCAATCCCCCAAAAAATTCGATAACCGCCCGTCCTGGGACAATGGAGGGAAGCCACCGTTCGACAATCGCCCGTCCTGGGATAACTGGGACAAAAGGGGCTGGAGTAAAAAGAAGAAGTAGTGCTTCGATCAGTCGATGACTTCGATACCGAATTCAGCGAGGAGAGCCTCAGCGGCAGCGAAAACCTGATCATAGGATATGCGAGCACCACGAAGAGCCGAGAGGCCACGAACACCGGAAAGCCTTGACGTAGAGAGGTCGCAGCCGGCCGCGGACGACGCCTCGAACTCCACTCCCGACAGGTCACATTCCGCAAAAACGCTGCCATCGAGCCGGCCGCGGATCACAGTTTCCCCTAGCTGACATTCCTTGAATAGTATCGTTCCGCTCACGCGCTGAAAGTCAAGAATTGAATAGTCTAGGCGGCAGTTGAGAAATGCCACATCGTCTGCCAGCTTGAATGTCCCCCTCCATCCGGTCATCCGGCATCCCTGAAATTCCACTCGGCGAGCGGTGAACCTCTCGATTACCCCATTTGACAGATCAGAGTCTCTCACGACCGTGTCGGCGGCCTCAAGGTAGTCAAATGCCGCATCGGTCAGATTTGCACGCACCACTGACCGCGAAATCGATCCCTCGCCTCGCACTCCTGATTGATCACCGGCCAGGAGTGCGAGACGGTGATCAAATTTACCCCGAAACAGCACCGACGTTTCCAGTAGATCATCCTCGTCTATCGACGGAACGCGCATTCTCAGACCATCGCGGATTTGACGAAAGTTCATTGTGCGAGCCTACACATCCCTCTTAGTAGCCCCCCCGCACTCGGTGCGCGGGGCGCACCCGACGAGGCTCGGTGCGCGGGGCGGTAGGGCGTCCGCACTGGTCTGTGTGGTGGCCGGACCATGTCCGCGAGTGCCATCACGATGCGTGGGTCGGTGTGTCGTAGCCAGTGGAACAGGCGGGTTCCGGCGGGTCCGGGCGGTCCGGCGGCTAGGACGATGTAGAGGGCTTCGTAGGAAGGCGCCCACGCGACCGGCGGGGGGTTGCTGGTGTCGGGTGTCCAGCCGGTCATGTCACACGCCCCGAACGGCAGCGGACCGAAGTCGGGCAGCGCGCGGAAGTGAAGGGTGACGGTGCTGTCCCCTGGGCTCGGCCGGTGGTGGTCGATGTAGAGGAGTCGGGGCAGGGTGGCCACGACGTCGACGAGGTCGCGCAGCGTCGCACCGGACCGGAGAGTCACGGCGTAGAGACCGGGTTCGGGGATGTCCAGGGAGACGAACGGTCGCGGGAAACGCCATCCGTCCGTGGGGGGCGGGATACTGGGCACAGGTCACCGTCCTGTTCAGGCAGGTTGTGATCTAGGTCCCGTCCGGTGGTAGCACACCGGGCGGGACCGCCCATGACCTTAGCACGCATGGTGCTATGGTTTGCGGTTGATCAGTCGATAGGGTCGATGCCGTGGAGGACGACCCGTTGATCGGCTACCGGGAGATAGCGGCGCTGGCCAACGTCAAGCCGGTCACGATCCGGGGCTACCGGCGGGATGATCGGTTTCCCCCGCCGGACAACGTCGATGTGCCGGACCGGCCGCGCTGGTACCGGTCGACGGTGCTGGCCTGGTTGGCGTCACGTCCGGGGCAGGGCGCACGGACGGACCGCAAGCGCGAGAATCACGGGGACGCACAGGAGTAGCGGCGCGCATCGACCCCGGTAGCCGCCGCTTCGCTCTCCCTGCCGGGTGCTGCGCTACCGGGTAGCCATGCCGAGCCATATTCCGGCGACGACGCACGGGACGATGACGAAGAGAAGAACGACGAGGAAGTACGGGCGGGGTATCCGGTCCTCGTCGAAACGGTTAAACATCACTGCCCTTTCGGTTATCTGCACGGGATGGTTTCCGAATAGCCTTGAATGCGCTTGCGGGTGGTGGCGGGTTCTGGGGTAGCGGCCTAATCGGCCGTACTTTCCCGTTTTCGCGTTCCGTGTCGCCCACGTGGGTAGTGTCGTCTCCCGTGGCTAGGCGCCGGTCCATTTCAATTGCCAACGCCAATATGAGCTTCTTCTCGTGCATTTTCCGGAATGAGTCTCCGGCGATTCCGCCGTAGAACTGCGCGGCGTCGTCACGCCGTTCGGTTTTGTTCAGCCGGGGCCCGCATCCCGGGATCACGGGATTGAGTGCGAGCAGCGCACGGAGGGCGTCCCCGCGCGGCGTGCCGAGGGCGTCCGTGGCCGCGTGGAGCAGCCGGTAGACCGCCGTGGCGCGTACCCACTCGCTGCCCGGCTTCGTGATAAGGGTCAGCAGTCTCGGAGCACCGTCGAGGATGTCTTCTGGTCCTCGGACGCCCCGCGCGACGAGCGCGTCTAGATCGTTTATGAGCTGCTGCTCGCGGCTCTCCCTCACGCGTGATCACCCTCTCCGCCCGTGCATGTGCTGTTGCGCGAGGTCTTGCAGGACATGCTGACAGTGATACTCCGTGTACGTATCCGGGTCTAATCCGGGTTTAGTGCCAGTTGGCTCCGGGGTGTCCGGACGCTGATCACTGGTCCGGGTTCCGTCCGGGTCGCGCGGCCTACAGATCCGGCTCCGGGCGTCAACAAATCCGGGAATGAGCCAGAAAAATACCTGCTCGTCGGCTTTGCGGCGGGAAGTATGGATGGTGTCAGGCGGGCCGCCTAAAGGGACCCGCGGCACCTTTCCTCTCCCTTTTGGAGATCCCGTGATCCTGTTTCTCCTGTTCTTTTTCATGCTCGCTCTGGCGATTCCGCTGTGGCGTTTCCTGGCGATTTTCATGCCGGTCTCGTTCGCGCTGTGGACGTTGTCGTGGGCGCTCACCACGTCCACCCCCGGATACGGAAAGTACATGATCCCCGTGATTTTCATTTTGCTCGCCGCGCGCCAGGTCTCGAAGTGGACGCGCCGCACGTGAACGGCAGCGGCCGGTTTTTCTTCTGGGCGTCTGTTCTCGTCTGGCTGGTTGACCTGTTTCTGCTCGGATTTCTGGTGGGTGCTCACCTTGCCCCTGAGGCTCCGCAGCAGTGGTGCCCGGAAATCGTCTCCCGGGTCGTTCCCGCCTTCTCCTTCTCTCCTTTCCCTGCTATTCCACGAGGTGACTGCACATGATGTACGACGACATTGAAGTGACCGCGTTGGGGCGACGCGCGGCGGACGCTTTCGACGCCCACATGGATACCTTCACGGCCGGTGCCGTGATCCACGACATGTACATGGAAATTATCGGGACCGACCCGGCGGGAATCTCGGCGCTGAGTCTTTCCCTGGCCCTGCTGTCCGCTCACCAGGAAAGGACGCGGGCCGCGTGGATCAAGGCCCAGGACGAGTGGCTGTTCGCCTCGGCGATGGTCTACGACTCCGACCTTTACGACGACGAGGAGGACCACCACCAGTGATCATCCCGATTTCCATTCTGTTCCTTCTCCTCGTCGCCGTCATCGTCCTCATCCGCGCGTTCGACTTGAATTTCGGCCACGCGTTCGTGTGCGTCGCACTCGGTTTCTACATCGCTCAGTCGGGTTTCGCTCCGACTTTTCAGAACCTGCTGAACCAGATTTTCGGAATCTTCTCGTCCGTCCACCTGTAACCGCCTCGGGATGCCCGGCCACGGCCGGGCATCCCGCCCCTTTTCTGCCGGAGGAAAACCGTGGCACGTGTTCAGACACGCGATCAGCGGAGAATGTCCCGGGACATGCGTAAGATGCGCCGATACATGCGCAAGTCCATACACGGAAAAACGCGAGAAAGGCCCGGAATTGTCGGCGCCGCGGCGGGTATTTTCTGGACCTACAGAAGTGAACTAGCGCCAATCTACACAATGATTGTCCTGACGTTCTCCGCATCGGTCGGTCACCGCCTGTGGAACGCCGGAGTGATCATCCTTGTTGGGCTGTTCTGCCAGGTCGGGGGCAGTGTAGCCGCGCGGCGCTACGACCGGCGGAGCGAACGCGGGTACGCACGGACGGTGCTTTTCCTGGGCTGTGGATGGTGGGTCGCGGGTGCGATCGCCGGTCCGGGACATGCGCCGCTTCCGACGATTCTTCTCCTCGGTGGTGCGTGCGCGGCTATTCCGTGGTGGGCGCACCGCCGTCGCCGGTCCCGGGTACGTGTTGAACGCACAATCCGGGCGTGGCCAGTTCTGGCGGAAGATGCCGGATTGGCCGGCAGCCGTGTAATGTCGGCGGTCGTCGACGCATTCGGCTATACCGCACGGGTCGCATTGCGACGCGGAATGTCCGCCCGGACCGCTATCGGCCGCGCCGATGAAATCGCCAGCATGCTCGGTGTCCGCCCGAACAGCGTCCGTGTCACGGCCGATCCTGACCGGGAAGACCACGTGATTGTTCGGGTGACGGAATCCGACCCGCTGGCGCGTGTGGCCCCGTGGCCCGGACACGCTGATATCACCCCTTTGATCACGAGACCAATTCCGCTTGGCGTAGCGGAAGACGGAACCGTTGTCGCGGTTTCCCTGCTCCGCCGGCATGCACTCATCGGCGGCGTCGTCGGTTCCGGGAAATCCGGGCTCGTAAACGCCATCCTCGCGTCCCTGGTGCCCGCCGATGACGTCCGCGTGTGGGGCATTGACCTTAAAGGTGGCATGGAACTCGGCCCGTGGGAAAAAGCACTCGGCCGACTCGCGACAACACCGGAGGAAGCCGTCACGCTTCTCTCCGAAGCGCGCGACGAACTGACAGAACGAGCCCGCGACCTTGCCGCACGCGCCGAACGGACGTGGCATCCCACCAGCACGCGCCAAGCCCTTGTCATCCTGATCGACGAATTCGCGGAACTACCCGCCGAAGCACTCGATATCATCGATTCCATCGCCCGTCTCGGACGTGCCGTGGCCGTAACGCTCGTCATCGCCACACAACGACCCACCCAAGAGGTTATGGGTAACGGGGCGACCCGTAGTCAGATGGACGTCCGCGTGGCGTTGCGCGTCCGCGAGCGTGGTGACACAGACCTGATTCTTGGCTCAGGAGCCTACAAAAGCGGATGGCGAACGGACGGGTTCACCCTGGCCGGTGCTTTTTTGGTCCTTGACCCGGAACACACCACCCCGCTACCTAACCGCGCCTACCTGATCACTGACGACACTGTCGCCAGCATCGTCGAGAAACACGTCGCGCCGATCGCTCTGCCACCCGCACCCGACAAGCAGCACACGGAACAATCCGAAGATCCACAGCGGGTGTTGTGGACCGCGTTGATCGACGCTGGCCCCGACGGCATGGCCGTGCGCGACCTGGTGACCGCGACCGGCCGGTCCCGACGGTGGGTCTACTACGCGCTTCAGCAGCTCCAGGCCGCCGGACGCGTCGAGCCGATCGACGGACGGTGGCGCGCAGCGGGAGACGACACACATGAGTGAGCGCACCACCACCACCCACCGTGACGAAACTGGTGTGCACCACGGTGTGCAACCCCCTGTGCAAGCCTGTGCACGAGGGTGTGCATGCACGGCCCTAGGCGCGCGCGTGCGCGTCTGCGCGCGTAGGCCCACACCCACCTACCTCCGTGCACACCAGCAACAGCCAGTGACATCCACCCTCGTCGCCCCGCCCGCCGGTACGCACCGGCTCCGGCCGACGAGGGCCACCACGGCACGCCTGCCCACCCTCGTCGCCCCGCCCGCCGGTACGCACCGGTCCCGGCCGACGAGGGCCACCACGGCAC
>NZ_JDWE01000083.1:0-10688 GCF_000685765.2 Frankia sp. BMG5.23 | reverse complement strand
CTCGACGTGCACCACCCGGCAGCCCGGCAACCCGACCATCCACGCGACGTCCACACCCAACGACGTACCCTCGACCACGACGCACCCGTTTCCCCGGCGATCATTTCCTCAACAGTCATGATCTTGCCAGGGGCGGGNGCGTCACCGTTTCCGGACACCCTCGCCGTCACGTTCCGTCACAACCGTGAGGTTACGAAACGTCAGACGCCGAACACGGCTTCAGACGTAGTGCGCAGAGCCAGATATCAGCAAGTACATCAACGGCAAGCGAATCGCCGCCGAGTTCGAGTTGTTCGAGCGCGTCGCCGATGGGCTCGACCTGCCCGACCGTGCCCGCATGTTGATGGGGCTGGCACCGCGCGGCGCCGTCCAGTCTCCGGAGGCCTCACGGACGAACATCGTGGAACAGACCGCCCTTCCCGAGGAATCGGATTCCGTCGAGGAGATCGGGCAGCGGATCGAGACGCTCGGTGCATCCAACGTCAGCACGGCCGTTCTCGCCCACTTCGACGTTCTGCTCCTGACCATGGCGGACGAGTACGAGTGGGCCGGCCCGGAAAAACTCGCACCACGGGTACTCAGGCAACGCCGCCGGGTTCAGAACCTCCTGGAAGGACGACAGCCGCCCCGGCAGCGTGAACGGCTCTACGAAATCGCCGGTCGCCTCTCCGGAATACTCGGCTACATGGCGGTGAACACCGGCCGGTTCGGACTCGCGCGCGCCTACTGTCTGGAGGCTCTCCACACCGCTGAGCTGGTCGGTCACCACGACCTCACGGCATGGATAGGCGGCACGCAGAGCCTGTGTGAGTACTACGCCGGGGACTACAGAGCTGCCCTGGAGTTCGCCCGGGAGGGTCGCCGTGTCGGTGGCCGGTCGGCCCAGGTGATCCGCCTCGCTGTGAACGGGGAGGCACGCGCCCTCGGTCGGCTCGGTGACCGCGCCGGGGTGGGCCGATCCGTGGGCGAGGCGTTCGACCTCGCCGAACAGCATCCGGTGCCCGACGGGATGTCGCCCTGCATCTCCTTCGCGCCGTACAGCATCGCCCGTATCGCCGCGAACGCCGCGACCGCCTATGTCTCACTGGGCGAGCCCGGTCAGGCGCGGGAGTATGCGGACATGGCCGCTCAGGTCGCAGACCGATCCCCGTCGATGTGGAGCCGTTGCCTCGTCCGCCTCGACCTCGCGACCGCGCTGCTGCTGTCCCACTCCCCCGATCCGGAGCAGGCTGCCGTCCTGGGCATCGAGGCTCTGACCGCCACGGCCGGCAACCCGATCGAGTCCGTCCGACGTCGTAGCCATGAGCTGGTCACCCGCGCCAAGCCGTGGCAGCAGATCGGCCCGGTCACCGAACTCGCGGAGGCTTCCCGCGCGCTCGCCCTCCCCACCGGCGCACACCGGTGACCACGGCACGCACCGCGGACCCGGTCGCGGACGACTGGCACCGCTTCGCCGGTCTCGACCGGCTCGAAAACCACTGGGACCGGCCGGGCTGGACACCCGGCCGCCGCTCCTACCACTGGATGCTGACCTTCGAGGATGCAACCGAGCTGCACGTCCTTGCCGACCGGTGCCAGCGGCGGCTACGCCTGCCCGCCCTCGACCCGGTGCCGCCTGACGGGCTGCATCTGACGCTCCAACGTCTTGCGTTCACCGATCAGATCGGCCGGGCTGACGTCGACAGAGCCGTGGAGCAGACGTGTGTACGGCTGACCGAGGTCGAGCCGTTCTCCTTGGCTGTGGGGCCGCTGGCTGGGTCCTCCGGAGCCGTCCGCTTCAGCGTCCTGCCCTGGGCACCGGTGGTCACCATCCAGGGCAAGATCGTCGAAGCGACCACGGCCGTACTCGGGCCCGCCGCGGTCGTGACCAAGCCGCACGGGTTCCGACCCCACATCGGAATCGCCTACTGCAACAGCCCGACCGACGCCCATTCGATCATCGCGGCCGTCAGAGACCTCCGGGAGCTTCCATCCGTCCGGGTCGCGGTCAGAACCGTGGCACTGGTCGAACTGCGCCGTGAGGAACGCGCCTACCGGTGGGACACCGTGGCCCGCGTGCACCTGCCAGCGGCTACTGGGTCTAGCACCCCTGCCCGCTAGTTCTAGCAGGGCCTCTAAAGGGAAAACAGGGTGACCGTTGATCGGGACGTACCCACATGGGGCATGCCGCCTCAGCGCCGTGGCGGGGCTGGGTCGGGTGGTGTGGTGGTCCGCTGCCTCGGGTCACGCGGCCTTGGTGTCGGTGGGCTGGTCGGTTCGTCTGGTGATGACCGCGTCGTAGCCGAGGGCGTCGAGCTGGCTGATCAGGCGTTGGGCGTGGCGGTTGGGGTCGCGGCGTCGGGTGAAGTAGTCGGCGCCGAGGTCGTGGTAGGGCTCGCCNCGGNNGAGCATGTGNNAGGCGGCGACGAGGATCGAGTGCTCGACGGCGACCCGGGCCTTGGACGCGCCCCGGTTGGCCTTGACCCGTTTGTACTGGGCGGACAGGTAGGTGCCCCGGGTCCGGGAGGCGGCGCGGGCGGCCTCGTGCAGGTTGAGGCGTAGCTACTTCGAGCCCTTGCGGGTCTTGCCGCCCTTGGACCTGCCGGCGGACTCGTGCTGGCCGGGGCAGCGCCCGGCCCAGGAGGCCAGGTGGCCGGCGGTCGGGAAGACGGTCATGTCGACGCCGATCTCGGCGAGCAGGCATTCGGCCATGCGGCGGTCAACCCCGGGGATCGTGTCCAGCAGGTCGACCTTCGCCTCGAAAGGGGCGATCACCCGGTCGATCTCGGTCGAGAGCCGGTCGATCGCCTCATCGAGATAGTCCAGCTTCGCGAGGATCTCCCCGATGATCAGACCGTGGTGGCCGGTGAAGAACCCGTTCAGCGCCTCCCGCAACGCCGGGATCTTGGCGCGCAGCCGGCCGCCGGCGAGCTCGGAGAGTACCTCCGGGTTGGTGGTACCGGCGATCATCGCCTCGAGGATCGCCCGGCCGGACACCGTCAGGATCGACGAGGACACCGACGACAGCTTGATCCCCGCGTCCTGCAGAACCTTGTCCAGGCGCTGGACCTCGCGGGTCCGCTCCTCGATCTGCGCCTTGCGGTAGCGGGTCAGATCCCGCAGCTGGCGGATCGGTTGCGGCGGCACGAACGACGGGCGGACCAGCCCGTACTCGACGAGTTCGGCGATCCACGCGGCGTCGGCCGCGTCCGTCTTGCGGCCGGGGACGTTGTGCATGTGCCGGGCGTTGAGCAGCCAGCACTCACCGATCGCGTCCTCGAGAATGTGGAAGACCGGTCGCCAGTACACGCCTGTAATCAGGCGTCGCCGTAAGGCCGTCCGTGACGGAGGTTGACGGGTCGGGAATCGGTCCGGCGTGTCGGTCACGGACTGCGAATCTGTAGTCGATACGTTACGAGACGTGACGGACGTTGTGGAGCCGTGCCGGACGCAGCGGCTCGTGCTGCCGGACGGTGCGACGAGCTGGACGGTGCTCGGACCGGACTACCGGGTGGTCGGGCCGGCGGAGGAGTTCCTGGAGTATCTGCGGGCGCAGGGCTCCTCGCCGAACACGGTGCGCTCGTATGCGCGGGCGCTCGCGCTGTGGTGGAGCTATCTGGCGGTGTTCGGCTTGGCCTGGGACGCGGTGACGCTGGCGGGGGTCGGCGGGTTTCTGACGTGGCTGCGTTCCGGGGACGGGCCGGATGTGGTGTCGATCGAGCCGCGGGCCGCGCGGGTCGCCGAGTCGACGGTCGCGAACCGGCTGCGGGCTATGACGTCCTGCTACCGCTACCACGAGCTCAACGGCGTGCCGCTCGGCGGCGACCTCGTTCGGCTGGTGCATGGCGGGCGGGCGGCCTACCGGCCGATGCTCGAGCACGTCGCGCGCAGGCGGGGCCGGGAGCGGGCGGTCGTGCGGGTCCGCACCCCGTCGCGGCAGGCACCTCCGGTGCTCACGCCGTCGCAGATCGAGCTGATCTGCGACACGTGCGCGACGTTCGACGCGGCCACGGGCAGGTGGCAGGGGCAGGTGCGTGACCGGCTGCTGTGGTCGCTGCTGGCGGAAAGCGGCCTGCGCCTGGGTGAGGCGCTGGGTCTGCAGCACCGGGACTGGCACACCGGCCGCGGCGACACCCCGTTCCTCGAGGTCGTCCCGCGGGAGCATCCGCACCGGGTCCGGGTCAAGGGCGGCCGCTACCGGCGGATCTATGTGTCGGACGTGCTCGACCGGCTCTATGGCGAGTACCTCTGGCAGCTGTGCGATGCCGGCGTCGACCAGGCAGTGGCCGATCTGGACACGGCGCCGGTGTTCGTGAACGTCGCGGGCGGGACGCGATTCGCGCCGTGGCGACCGGAGACGGTCTACGACCTGGTCCGCCGGCTGCGCCGCGACCTCGCCGGGAAGGTCCCGACGGGCTGGGCGCCCCACTGGCTGCGCCACTCGCACGCGACCGCCCTGCTGCTGGCAGGGGTGCCGGTGCACGTCGTGTCCCGCCGGCTCGGCCACGCCGACGTGCAGACCACGCTGGAGATCTACGCCCACGTGACCGAGGACACCGACGCGCGAGCAGCGGCGAGCTGGCGGGCGTTCACCGCCGGCTGGCGCCCCCAGGCCGTGGCCGGCGGCGGGCAGATCGGACCGTGCTCGTGAACATCACGGTCGAGGAAGTCATGGACAACCTGGCCGCCGCGGGGTGCGGATATGCCCCCGTGATCCTGGACCAGTTGTGGGCGACGGTTCCTGATGACCTGCGGCTGGGCCGGCTGTCGGCGGCGACGGTGCCCGAGCGCTACCGCAACGCGTTCACCGCGGCCGCCCCGAGCAACGCGATCCTCGTCGAGAGACTGCCGGAGCCGATGGGCCGCGAGCTGACCTGGTGCTGCCTGAGGGTGATCGAGCTGGGCGGGAAGATCGCGCTACCGGGGGTGGCGATGCTGACCCGCCGCCTCGCCGAGGCCGTCGCCGACCTCGGCGCTCGCGGCCCCGTCTCGCTGATGGACCTGCCCGCGCGGGACTGGTGTCAGCAGTTCTCGTTGGCGGTCCACCGGCGCAAGGGCAGGCTGCCGACCGCGCGCTCGACGCAGACCGTGCGGGAGACCTTGGTGCGGTTCCTGCGGCTGCTCGCCCTCGCCTACGACACCAGACCCTGGTGGCAGCGGGAGTCCTGGAACCCGGTCGAGGATCCCCGCATCCCGCTGCGCGCGCACGAGCCCCAGGGTCGCGAGGCGATCTACTTCCAGCGCGTCAGTGCGTCCCGGCTGCGCCTCGGCCTGCAGTGGTACTGCAAGATCAGCCTCGAGACCGGGGCGCTGCGATGGTCGACCGTCGGCCAGCGGGTGTTCGCCATGACCATGTTCGACGCGTTCCTCGCGAGCCGCGGCGGGCGTCCCACCCACCTGGCCGACACACCGGAGGGGGTGCGGGCCCTCATGCTCGACTACCTCGGCCACGTCCGTGCCTCGCGTGCCAGCCGCGGGCCGACCGAGGGACAGCCGCTGTCCGCGAACCACATGAAGATCCTGCTGATCTCTGTCGAGCAGTTCTACGCCTTCATGCACGACCACAAACACGAGGCCGCGGCGGCACTGGGCGACCCAGGCTGGCTGCGCCTCGGACCGCAGCATGCGGCGTTCTACCGGCGCGGCGAGATCCCCCGCCCCGTGGCGCACCGCGACACCGAGCAAAACGTCATCCCCGAGGCCGCGTTCACGCAGATCATGGCCAGCATCGGGATGCTCGGCGATCCGGTGGCCGACGGAGGGTTCGGCGACGAGCAGGCCATGCGGATCATGATGCTGCAGACGCGGCTCGGCCGGCGGATCAGCGAACTGCTCCTGCTCGACCACGACCCGCTCTGCGCGCTCGCCATGCAGGCGCCGTCCGACGAGGAGCCAGACGCGTTCGCCGCCCGGCTCCGCTACCAACAGACCAAGATCGACGGTGCGCCGGACACGGTCCTGGTCGACCGCGAGATCGTGACGATCATCCGCGCGCAACAGGAATGGGCGTCCGGATGGATCGCTCGCCACGGCGCGCCGGGAGCGACGCCGCGTTACCTGTTCCTGGGCGAGAAGATGAACCGCCACGGCAACCGGCCCTACGTGTCGAGCACCCTGCACCGGATGCTCACCGAGATGGCCCGCCGGCTCGATATCCGCGACGACGTCGGCCGTCTGGTCGACTTCCAGCGCACGCACCGCTTCAGGCACACGAAGGCGACCAGCCTGCTCAACGCCGGGGTGCCGATCCACGTCGTGCAGCGCTACCTCGGGCATCTGTCCCCGACGATGACGATGCACTACGCGAAGACCCTCACCGAGACCCACGAGGCGGAGTTCCTGCGCTACCGCAAGCGCACAGCCGACGCCCGCGAACTCGCCATGCCGGCGGCCGATCTCTACGACCTGCTGCATCTCGACAGCCGCACCGACCGGATCCTGCCGAACGGCTACTGCCTGCTGCCACCACGGCAGTCCTGCGACCGGGGAAACGCCTGCCTGACGTGCGACAAGTTCACCACCGACGCGACGTTCCTGCCCGAACTGCGCGCCCAGCACCGCCGCACCCTGACCCTCATCGACACCCGCCAGGCAGCGTTCACCGCCCGCACCGGCACCCCGATGGGCACCGACAACGTCTGGCTCGCCGGCCGCCACCGCGAGGCGGCCGCCCTCGAAGCGGTCATCGCCGCCCTCGACGCCGACACCGCCGCGCAGGGGCAGCCAGTCCGCGGCGCCGGGGTCGTCGCCCGCACCGACGCCACGGCCCGCCGCGCGACCGGCGACCTGGGACGAGGCCAGCCCGATGGCCGGTAACCTCGACAACCTGCGCAGGGCCACCGCGACGCGCACCGCCACCGCCGTGACCAGAGCCGAAAAGACGCTCGAGGAGATGCGCGCCGCCGACGAGCCGGTCACCTTCCGCGGCCTGGCCGCCCGCTCCGGGGTCTCCCTGGACTTCCTCTATCGACACACCGGCCTGCGCAGCCGGATCGAGCAGTTGCGCGCGACACAGACCGCCCAGCCATCCCGACCGGCGGAACCGGACCAGCCGAGCAACGTCGTGCGGACACTGACCGCGCAGCTCAGCGAACTCAAAGCCCGCCACCGCGCCGAGATCACCGCGCTGAACGAGGCGCTCGCCGCAGCCCACGGGGAGAACCTGATACTCCGCCGCCGCCTCGGCCCCAACGCCACGGCCGGCACCGACACCAACCCCAACGACCCGTGAGCGCCACCCGGACACAGTCGTCACGTGACGACCGCCCCCAGCGCGGCGCCGGACGACCCCACGCGGCGCTATCCCTGCCTCGGCGCCTCGACGCCAACCCCGGGTCCGCACACTGATCCGGCCGAGCGGACCCGCCCCGTCGCGGACGCGTCCGTGACGGCCCTGACCTGCCAAAACAACTATATTCGATCTTGAAAACTACAGATAACCGGGGTCGACTCCATCCCGACCCGGGTCACCCCCAGACCGGTCAGCCAGTCCCGCAGCGCCAGCAACTCCACGGTCGTCGCCCCGAAGGTGTGCAGCTGCACCTGGACCGGCCCACCCGGCGCCTCGGCCATCCGCACGCAGGCGACGATCTCGTCCTTGTGCACATCCAGGCCCGCGCACCGCGCGACCTGCGCTTCCATACGACCCCTCCAGGCCATCCCGACAGGAACAGGTGGCCACCCGGAGGGGGTCTGGTGATCAAACGGATGACGTCATACAGACAGACCCAGACAGGAAAAGAATCATGGGGGTAAAGTTGGGGTGATCTTTATTTCAAGATCTTTAAGATCTTGCTAAGATAGGCCCTGACCTGGGCAAACATGCTCCCGCGATAGGACTCGAACCTATAACCTGCCGGTTAACAGCCGGCTGCTCTGCCAATTGAGCTACGCGGGATCGGGTGCCGTGCATCTGACGTCGTCAGCCTACCTGAGGTTCGGGCGGTCTTGGACGTGGGGTAGGAATCAACCCGACGGCACAACGTCAAGCGGCCGGCGGCCATCCGCCTGCACGTCCCTCGGTCTCCTGGGAGGCAACATGCGTATCAGGCCCAGCGTCATCCTGGCCCTCGGTCTCGGATACGTCCTCGGCGCCCGGGCCGGCCGGGAGCACTACGACGCCATCATGCGGCAGGTCCGTGACCTCCAGGAGCGCCCGGAGGTCCAGAGCGTGGCGGGACTCGTCTCCGCGCAGGCGGCCACCGTCTACCAGAAGGCCCGGGACCTGCTTGGTGCCCATGCCGGGCAGTCCGCGACCAGGCTGTTCGCTCCCCTCGGCTCGCACAGCTCCAACGGTGTCGGATCCAACGGTGTCGGATCCAACGGCGTCGGTTCGGTCGGTGCCCGCTGATCGAGGCACCCTCGCGCCGGAGACCCCGGAGACCCCGGAGACCACCGATGAGCGGTCCCGGCGGGACATGCCGATGAGGCAGGCGAGGCCGAACGGGCCGGGACGACCGCACGCCTCCGGTCATCCCGAGACTTCGGACGGCGCACCGTCCGCCCTCGCCGGTCTTGTGGACCTGTTGGGTCGGCGTTTCGCCCTCGCCGTCTACTGGAACCTGCGCGGGACGGCCCTGCCGTTCCGCGCGCTCGTGGCGCGGCTCGACGCGCCGCAGGCCCAGGTGACCCAACGCCTGCGGGAGCTGCGCGAGGCCGGCCTCGTCGAGGTGGACGAGGTCGGCGAGTACCGGCTGACCGCGCACGGCCGTCGCCTGCAGGGAGTGCTGGAACCGCTGGCGGCCTGGGCGGACGACTGGTCCGGGCTGAGCCCGCGCCAGCGCACGCCCCGAGGATCAGCCACCCAGGGTCACGGTGAGCCCTAAGTTCGGTGGACTCCCGCTTGGCGGCAATATCCCGACATCGCGGAATGATCACTATCGAGAGGCATCTCGTGACGGCAAGATCACAGCTTGTCTTGAGCTCGTTTTAAGGATCTCTTAGGCCCAGCGGGGTGTGCTGGTCCTTGTCGCCCGGCTGGCGAACTGAAGCAGCCTCATCCACCAGAGGTAACCCCGGCTTCTGGTGGGTCTCCCCAGCCCGGGTCGCGGCCCGTCCCAGCCGCGACCCGGGCTCAGCCCTGCCCGCCGCGCGAAGCCGTTGTGGACCGGCGTGCGCGCGAGGCTGTCGTGGACCGGCGTGAGGTCAGCCGCCGGTGAGCCGTTCCCGCGCTTCGGCAAGCCGCCGCAGGGTGGTCTCCCGGCCGAGCGCCTCCAGCGACTCGAACAGGGGCAGTCCCACGCTCCGCCCGGTCACGGCGACCCGCACCGGTGCCTGCGCCTTGCCGAGCTTGAGACCGTGCCGCTCGCCCACCTCGGTGAGTCCGGCCTTCAACGTCTCGGCTTCCCACTCGATCTTGTCGTAGAGGTCGTGGACGTCGGCGAGCAGTTCCGCCGCCGGCCCCTTCATCGCCTTGGCCCAGGCCGCGTCGTCGATCGGTGCCTCCGGCAGGAAGAGGAAGTCGACCATCGGCACGATCTCCGACAGCACGGAGACCCGGCTCTGCGCCAAGAGGGCGAGGGCTGCGAACGCGTCCGCGTCGAACGCGGCCGGCTCCCACGGCGCGGCCGGCGCCGAGAGCCAGGGCCGGACCGCCTCGATGAACTCCGCGACGCTCAGCCGCCGGATGTACTCACCGTTGAACGCCTTGAGCTTCTTCTCGTCGAAGAACGCCGGCGATGGCTTCACGTCGGCAAGGTCGAAGGTGGACTCGATCGTTTCCCAGGGCACGATCTCGTCCTCGCCGGGCGGGGCCCAACCGAGCAGCATCAGGTAGTTCTTCATGGCGGCGGGCAGGTATCCCTCGTCCCGGTAGGACTCGAGCGCCACCTTGTCGCGCCGCTTCGACAGCTTCTGGCGCTTCTCGTTGACGATCACCGGGACGTGCGCCCACACCGGCGGCGCGTCCGCGCCGAGCGCTGCCCAGAGCAGCTGCTGCTTAGGGGTGTTCGACAGGTGTTCCTCACCCCGGATGACGTGGGTGATCCCCATCTCCAGGTCGTCAACGACGTTGGCGAGCAGGAACACCGCCGACCCGTCGGCCCGCGCGACCACGAAGTCCTCGATGGTCTCGTTCGGGAACTCCGGCGTGCCGCGGATGAGGTCCTCGACGATCGTCACGCCGTCGTCCGGCGTGCGAAAGCGCAGCGCCCGGCCGGGACCCGGGGCGAGCCCGCGGTCCCGGCAGAATCCGTCGTAGCCGCGCTGCGCGTTGCCGGTGCGTTCCGCCAGGGCCTCGCGGGTGCAGTCGCAGTAGTAGGCGAGACCCTCGGCGTGCAGCCGTTCGGCCGCGGCCCGGTGCCGGTCGGCGCGCGACGACTGCAGCACCGGACCCTCGTACCCGCCGGGGCTGATGCCGAGCCAGTCCAGCGCGCTGATGATGCCGTCGGTCCACTCCGGCCGGTTGCGGGACGCGTCGGTGTCCTCGACGCGCAGCACGAAGTCGCCGCCGGCGCGCCGCGCGACCAGCCAGTTGAACAGCGCCGACCGCGCCCCACCCACATGGAAGATGCCGGTGGGAGATGGCGCGAATCGAACCCGTACCCGCCCAGATCCCATGCCGCGCAGCGTACAGCGGATCTCGACGGGCGAACCGGGCGTGGGCCGATGGTGACCGGCCGCGGAATCGGTCTCCCGGGCGGCCGGCTACGCCCCTGCTCAGCCGAGGAGGTCGAGGGGGGTGGTGGGTTGGTGGGGGGTGTGGGGGGTGG
>NZ_JDWE01000082.1:2692-10919 GCF_000685765.2 Frankia sp. BMG5.23 | reverse complement strand
GTTCTACATGGGAACCCCAGATTTTTCGAAGGCTGAAACAGACTAGGGGCGGTGGTTCAATCATGGAGCGCGAGAACCTAAACCAGCCTCTTGTCTTGTTATCTGAACAGGCGGATCCGTTGACGAATAAATTTCATTGCCCCCCATGCGGCCACAGCTCTGCGTGGCCATATGATCAGACGACGTGGTTTAGATTTGAGCGCATACAGGGCGGCTATCCCGATACCGGGAACGATAAAAGCCCGGCAACGGTATAATGCCTGCCAGCCGCGATCAACGGGTTCCGACAGTCTTAGCCAATCACTCTTTAACAGGCTCAATGTCTGTCGCTGTTGTGCTATTTGTTGCAATAGTTGTTGTTTACGGTTTTCCCTGAGTTCCCTGACATTCATGCTTCATCCCCCTTAAGAATGCTCAAATCCTTACTGAGTTGTCTGCGGGTCTCTGGCAATATACTGCTACGGGAAATTATTTGTCTGATGAAAATGCTCGAAGCTAATGCGAGAACAATAAACACAGCGGAAGCCCCCCCCAGTACCATGAGGCGATGTTCCGGTGAGGCTAACAACAGAATAAACACCAGAAGGGATATAATACCAAACGCAGTGAAAAGAAGGGCCAGCCCCACCATTATCAGGAGATGGGTAATGCGGCTTTTCTCTTCTTCCAGCTCAACGGCTACAAGCTCCAGGCGGGTATGCAGCGTTCCGGTAAGGGCGGTAAATACGCGGCGAATAGTGTCTATCAGGCCACGGGAGGGGCCCCGCTGCGGATCATTCATTTTTCTCATAACGGCGTCCTTCTGTTTTGTCCGACAGGGCTTCTTTGCCACTGTGCTTCATCACTGACCGGCGAGCAATGGCTCTGCCGTGTTTTTTAAATCGCAGTCCAGAGAGGTTAACGCGAAGTTTAATCCGGTATCCCCGGACAGGCCGGGGAATCGAGTTAATGGCCTACTTTTTCGCTTACCGCGTCACCCGCCTGTTGAGCGGCTTCTTTTGTTTTATTCCAGCCTTTTTCTGTGGTTTCCTTGGTCCGGTTCCAGGCTTTCTGTGAGTTTTCCTTTACCTTATCTGTCGCGGTTGCTTCTCCGCCGTTTTTGAGCCGGTTTTCAGCCTGAAGTTGTTTCTCCTCAAGCCGGTTTTTTGCCTTGTGAGTCGTTTCTTCAGCACGATTGGTGGCCTGCTCAGCCTTCTGCCCTGCTTTGTTTTTTAAATGTTCAGCATTGATAGATTCGGCCAGAGCGCCTGTGGATGTAGTGGTCAACTAATACTGGCCACTGCATTAGACTGTATGTAGTACAGTCGCTCCGATTCATTTGGCGTCAAGCCGCCGTTGTACCAGTGAGGCCGCACAGCGCTGTAATAGCCCGTGATATAGCAGATTATCGCGCGTTGAGCCTCGTTGAAGCTGTTGTAGCCCTTCGTCGGTACCCATTCGGTCTTCAGGCTCCGGAAGAACCGCTCCATTGGTGCGTTATCCCAACAGTTACCCCGACGACTCATGCTCTGCTTTATCTGGCAGCGCCACAGCGCCTGCCGGTACTGGCGACTGGTATAGTGACTGCCCTGGTCACTGTGGAACATCACGCCCACGGGACGACCGCGCAGCTCCCAGGCCATCTGCAACGCTTTGACCGTCAGTGCCGAGTCCGGCGACGTCGACATCGCCCAGCCCACCGGTTTACGGGCGAACAGGTCCAGCACCACCGCCAGATAAGCCCAGCATTTACCCGTCCAGATGTAGGTCACATCACCGCACCAGACCTGGTCCGGCGCGGTGACCGCGAACTGGCGGTCGAGAAAGTTTGGTATCTCAACGTGTTCGTTGCCGCCGCGTTTGTATTTGTGGGCCGGTACCTGGCAGCTGGCGATATCCAGCTCTTTCATCAGCTTACCGGCCAGCCAGCGGCCCATTTTGACACCCGAGTTCCTGGTGACGATAGTCGCGATGCTTCGAGCGCCGGCAGAGCCGCCGCTGGCGTTCCAGGCTTCCATGACCTGGCTGCGCTTAGCTACTCGCTCACCATCGGGCTCACTGCCCGAAGTCTGCCAGTGCCTGTAGCTGCTGCGATGGACTTCAAAAGTCTGGCACAACACAGCGACCGGATATCGCGCTCTCAGCCTGTCGACTACCGTGAACCGTTGAGTGCGTCCGACATTAAGAGCGCCGTAGCCTTTTTTAGGATTTCATTTTCCATTTCAAGGCGTTGAATTTTCTTCTTCGCCTCACGCAGCTCAATCTGTTCTGGCGTCAGAGGAAGCCCGGCAGGCGTTTTCCCCTGACGCTCGAGTTTCAGTTTATTAACCCAGCGGGTAATAGCCGAATGGCTGACATTAACTGCCTCTGCGGCCTTAACGTAGGTATAGCCGTGGTCGACAACCAGTTTTGCTGCTTCGAGCTTAAATTCTGCCGTGAAATGTTTTGCCATTGGTTCACCTGTGGTGTTGGGGAAGTGAGAATATCACCTTCCGATCAGGTGGCCAGTATCAGTGTGCCACTACAGGATACCAATGTTGCAGAAAGGATAACTATATTTAATATATTCATTTTTAACTCCTTTAAATTATAGTAAAGCACCTACTATCAGAAAAAGCGGGCTTTGCGCCCGCGTTTATCTTATTTACGGCCAATGAGCAGACCAATCAGTAAGCCAATGCCTGCAGCGATGGAGATCGCCGCAAATGGATTGTTTTCCACATTATCACGTACGACTTCAGCAGCCTCCTGAGCTGCCTGACTCCCCTGTGCCGCGACTTTACGGGCCGCTCCTTTTACCTGGTGCCCGTAATCGTCGGTCAGTTCACCGTATTTTTCCTGCGCTTCGCCAGCAACTTCTTTTACTTTGTCTTCAGCTTTCCCAAACATGATGTTCTCCATAACGGTTATGACTCAGAATATTTAACCAGCTTTATTTCGCCAGCATTAACGTTATACAAAAAATGTGCCAAATACTCGAACACACGCTATAGCAGCTTTTTTGATAGCTAAGCATGAACTGCTTGGTGCTTTTGACCATAATATAATCAAGTTGACCACAATATCCTTGGTGTAAAACCTCTAGCCGAAAATGTTGGCGGTTTTGGCATAACCCTCGATAAGGAGAGATTCTATGGGTGCGCAGTATTATTGTCGTGGTAACACTTCGCCTTATGTTGCTTTGCCTGCTGATAAAACGGCTCTTCGCCTGGAGTCGCAGGGGCTGTGGCGGCGTGCCGCCACGCGCTGGCAGCAGGTACTGCTTCGTGAGGCAGACGACCACGTGATAGAAGCGGTGCTGCAGCGCCTGCGCTATTGCCTGGCACGGGCGCCAGCACAGGTCCGCCGTGTCAGTGACGGCACCGCGCCGGCGGGCGCGACGCTCGTGGCGAGAAACGGCATGCCGAACGACCCGGATCTGTGGCGAATGGAATAATCAAACAGGAAGGGGTTCTACGCCGGAACCCAATTTGGGTGATGCGGCGACCTGAAGATCCCTACCGATCACAATGTCGAGGCCGAGCGGACCGGTCGGGATTGTTGCCCTTGTGCATAAGCACCTTTGCTGAACGCCTTCTCGGTGGCGGTAATGGCGCTTACAGTGCTTTAGCGCGACTTGGCCACGTCCTGTGTTAGCGGGGTCGTGATACATTGCTCATTGGGCGTTCTCCTCTGGTCGGAAACGAAACGTGTTATTATAACCACACTGTATGTATAACCAGTATAATATAAAACCGACGAGGAAAGACAAGGGATGATGGCGAGGTCAACCGCGAGNNGGGCACTAGCCCCACATTTTGAGGTGAATATTTTTACCGGCGATGCGCACAGGTTATCCCCCAAATTTGTGGATATCGTCTTGGCAGCAGGGGACGGCGCCGTTGGCGGAATATGTGAACCGTGACGGTAGCGGTATTATGCTGGTTCGAGCGCTATGGTGTGGTAGGCTGACGTGCTGCCCTGCCGGCGCGTACACAGTCCGTACTCGGCCATCACATGCATAAACCGGTCGGCGTCACCGATCACCCGAAATGTGACAGAGTGCAGATGGCGACCGTCCAGGGCAAAAGCGGCGTTCAGCGCCGTTTTTTCGACATAGAACCCGTTATGCTGTGACGGTGTCGGCACGACGCCGGACTTCCACTCTTTCGCATCCAGCACATAATTGTCCCAGCCCTGGTCTTTCAGGGTTTCAGAGGCGTAGGTGAGACGGAACAGGTCGGACTGAGCGGCCAGATTGCCGCTGCAGGAACGCCAGAGATACTCAAGATGCTGGCGCAGTTTGCCCGCCGGGCCGTGCTTACGGCCGCGGTCGAGTAACCACTGGATATCAATCGCGACGCTCCTGGGGAAGCGTTTTTGCTTTTGGGCGGTGGCCAGCCAGCGGATCAGGAACAGGTTTTCGGCATAGGGCGTGCCGGCGATACCGTCCTGGCGCGCCAGCCCCAGCGCCGCGAGGGCGCAGAACGCCAGATGGCTGAGCGCTGAGGTGGTGTTTTCCGGGGAAACGGATGTTGTTTTATCTGACAATGGCTGCCCTGCCCGTCGACGCAAAGGATTAGTGGCAAATTTGGGCCAGGTCGTCAGCGGTCAGCCCGGTCATTTTCATCACCGCGTCGCGATCGAGGCCGTTGGCCAGCATGGTACGGGCAACTTCGAGTTTGCCTTCATTGCGCCCTTTTTCAATACCGCGTTGTTCACCCAACTGGATACCTTTCTGGATACCCTGTTCGATACCCTGTTCGATACCCTTCTCGATACCTTTTTGTTCAAGCTGTTGTGCGATGGTCATCAGTTCCTCCTCGTGTTGCGGAACCCGCAGGGCCAGTTCGCGGACAAATGCCTCTGCATTCGCCGATTCACCGGCCTGGATAATATAGTGTATCAGCGAAATCACCTGTGGCGAAGAGAGATAACCGGCCAGCAGAATGGCGGACAGCTTGTCGGTCAGTTCGGCCAGGTCGCGTTGGCGAATATGTTTCTGCAGCAGGGTCAGTGCGGCCATGCTGCGGTGACCCATAATCTCTTCGTCGGGAATGACCGTCACATCAACCAGCGGAAAATCGCCGGTGTACAGTTTCCCGGCCAGCGTCGGATCATCAAACTCCTGCAGCCAGTTGGTCGAGTAAGGATACGGGCTGCGTTTGCCGGTATAGAACAGTACCGGAATGACCAGCGGCAGCTTTTTGTGGCCGGCGTCGAGGTGACGCTGCATGGCGGCGACAGCGTATCGAATGAGGCGAAACGCCATGTGCTTATCCGGGCTGGACTGGTGCTCGATAAGCACGTGCACGTAACCGTCAGCGCCGTCGATGGTTTTCAGGCTGTAGAGCACGTCGCTGAAATACTGGCGCAGGTCATCTTCGACAAAGGAGCCGGACTCCAGCTTCAGCGTGCTGAGGTCACAGATGGCCCGCAGTTCAGCCGGCAAATGGATCTCCATGAAGTCGCGGGCAATCTCGGGTTGCGTCAGAAATTGCCGGAAAGTGGCATCATGGGGCGTTGGATTTTTTTTCATGGGGCAGTTGCCGCACATTCGGTCAGCAGCTCACTATTTAGCACCAATATATGGTTCGATACTTTTGATACTAACAATTCAATCGGTTGGCCATTAAGGTTATAACTGATATGCGCGCCTGCTACGCCAATCTTCTAAAAGCCTCTCTTTACCTGCCTGCAATTTTTACTTAAGTCAATAGATCTCGATTTATGGAATATATGATGCGGCATTTTTGCGTAACGCCACCTTATTTCTGAAACCTTAAGCTCTGACCATAACCTCCGTAGAATATTTAAAAATAAAACCTTTTAAATTAATGTTAATTTTACGTTAATTTTTTGCTTTCGTTGCGTTGTATGATGCGTAAAAAACTACCAAGTCCATAATGTATTAACTATGCTGTAGGTGTGGTTAATGCTTGGCTTATCCTAACTAATTGTTTTTATTTGAATGGAGGTTTTTGTGATGAAGAAAAACAAAACTGATTTTACTTCTAACGGAAGTAATGATAAGACAATCTCTACAGTTGAACCACACTATGAAGATACTGCACCCGTCGAGAAGGTAATTAAACCCCTTACGAGTATAAGTCCCCCGGGAGCGGAACCCATGATGCCGGGTTCTGATAAGACACCTAAGAATAGAAACGAGAAGCTCAAACAGTTAGATAAATTTCGGTCTGATCCTCAGGGAGAGTCGCTGCGCACGAATCAGGGCGTGAAGATTTCCGATAATCAGAATTCACTAAAGTCAGGAACTCGCGGTTCAACCTTGCTTGAAGACTTTATTCTGCGAGAAAAGATCACACATTTTGATCATGAGCGCATTCCCGAAAGGGTAGTCCACGCACGAGGTGCGGGTGCACATGGTTATTTTCAGGTCTATGAATCGCTAGCCTCCTATACCACTGCCGAATTCCTTCAGGATCCCAGTGTTAAAACACCTGTCTTTGTGCGTTTTTCTACCGTCCAGGGCTCCCGAGGCTCTGCTGATACGGTAAGAGATATTCGAGGCTGGGCAACAAAATTCTATACTAAAGAAGGCAATTTTGATCTCGTAGGTAATAATACGCCCGTATTTTTCATTCAGGATGCGATTAAGTTCCCGGACTTTGTCCATGCGGTGAAGCCAGAGCCTCATAATGAAATACCGCAGGGTCAAAGCGCGCATGATACTTTTTGGGATTATATCTCACTGCAGCCAGAGACACTGCATAATGTTATGTGGGCAATGTCAGATCGCGGCATTCCCCGTAGCTACCGTATGATGGAGGGATTCGGCATCCATACCTATAAAATGATCAATGCTGAAGGCCAATGCCACTTTATACGTTTCCATTGGAAGCCTGTATACGGCGTCTCCTCTCTAATATGGGATGAAGCTCAATTGCTGACAGGCCGCGATCCAGATTTTCATCGCCGTGAGTTGTGGGAGTCCATTGAAGCGGGTGACTATCCTGAATATGAACTCGGGTTGCAGATAATTCCAGAGGAAGATGAATATAAATTCGATTTTGATATACTTGATCCAACTAAGTTGATCCCAGAGTCTTTGGTTCCCGTTCATCTCGTTGGAAAAATGGTATTGAATCGCAATCCGGACAATTACTTTAGTGAAACCGAACAGGTAGCATTCTGTCCTGGTAACATCGTTCCAGGTATAGACTTCTCTGATGACCCACTACTTCAGGGGCGACTCTTCTCTTACATTGATACCCAAATCAGCCGATTGGGAGGAGTAAATTTCCACGAACTTCCTATTAATAAACCAATTTGTCCTTTCCACAACCATCAGCGTGATGGGATGCATCGTATGAGCATTTCTGGAACAGCCAATTACGAGCCTAACTCTATAAATAACAATTGGCCAAGAGAAACCCCCCCGGCAAAGGGCGGGTTTGCAACCTACCCGCAACCAATAAATGGTGAAAAGACCCGCAGAAGGAGTAGCACTTTTGTTGACTTCTATTCTCAGCCACGTCTATTTTGGCTAAGCCAAACCAAAGTGGAACAAAATCATATTGTCGGAGGGTTCAGTTTCGAATTGGGTAAGGTTATGCGCCCTTGGATACGTGAACGTGTGGTTGATCAGCTTACCTATATTGATCACCAGTTGGCCCAATCTGTCGCAGATAATCTTGGGATAAGATTGAGCCAAGAACAATTGAAGCATCCATTACCTGGCCCCGTCAACGGGATATCTAAAGATCGTTCATTAAGTATGTACGATGGGCATCATCAGATACTCAAATCACGCCAAGTGGCTATTCTTGCTGCCGATGGTGTTTGTGGGGAATCTATTGATAATATTATGAAAACCCTTAAAAAACATGGTATTCATGGAAAGGTTTTTGCTCCGCACTTAGGTAGAATAACTTCTCTGCAAGGTAATGAAATAGAGGTCGACGGTACCATAGAAGGCAATCCATCTGTGATGGTGGATGCCGTTATCATACCGGAAGGAGAAGGCAGCATTGACTCCTTGATGAAAAACGGCAACGCCAAACATTACGTGATCCAAGCATTTAAACATCTGAAAGCGATAGGGCTGCAAGGCAAAGCGTTTAAGCTATATGATGCATTGCCGTTGCCCAAACCAGATGAAGGTATTATCGTGGGGGATAAGGCTGCGGATTTGGCTGAGGCATTTTGTAATGCTATGAAAGGACATCGTATTTGGTCCAGAGAAAGCGTAGCACAGGAAATTGCTGGCTAAAGTAGTACTAACTTGGGCTCTCATTTAAGGGAG
>NZ_JDWE01000082.1:0-2367 GCF_000685765.2 Frankia sp. BMG5.23 | reverse complement strand
GGGTCGCTTTCTTATTGATGCCATTTCGAGTAAAAGAAATAAAATTGATATATTGAATGTCTCCTCTCAACTTCATGCGCAAGGGATCCCATCCTTCCAGGAAGTCACTTATGCGCAGATAGAGCCAAATGGTCAAATAACGGTTGTATGCGATGGCGCCAAGATGCCTTCAGTTATCGTAATGAAAGATGGTAAGGCCAGGATTGCTGAACTCAGTTCGATAGAGAAAGATGAAGCATGGCTTGCCTGTAAATTAAAGGACGCTGGTATAGATCCTCACGCGGTTTTTCTTGCGGAATTTTGGAATGGAAAATTAAGTTTTATATTAAATAACGGCGAGGTTAAATTCTCTCTTTAAGCACTATTCATTGTTATAGCATTTAAAGTAATAATTTTTCCTCCATAGATTTGGCATAACTGATTATTATTGCTATGTTTGTTATGGCTCGATTGAGACTGTGGCATCTCTTTCAGCAAACTTTACACAATGTTAACAACATGAAAAGGATCGTAAATGAAAATGGAAAATGGGATGGTTGTTGAAAAAAAAATATCATGGGGTAGCGTAATAGGCGGTGTTATCACTGTATTGGCCGTGTCATTACTGTTGTCAACGCTGGGTACAAGTCTTGGGCTTTCCATTGTTGACCCGGCTTCGGACGATCCGGTAAATGGAGCGGGAACCACCGTTGCCGTCTGGTCTGCAATCTCGATTATTGTCAGTCTTGCCATCGGCGCTTTCGTCGCCGGTCGTCTGGCAGCAAATGATGGTCTCATTCATGGCTTCCTGGTGTGGGCTACAGCGCTCATTGTTGCTGCAGTTCTGGGAACCCTGTTGGTTGGCTCAGCCGTTAAGATGACTGGTAATGCGCTCGGCGCCATAGCTTCTACCTCAGGTAGCCTGCTTTCAGGTGCAGGCTCTGCGCTTGGAAACGGTGCTTCCGGAGTGGCAAATGTGGGAAAAAATCTCTTTGACCAGCTGGACATCGACACAAAACTTGAGCCGGAAAACCTAAAATCGGATGTGGTAGCAGCATTGAAAAAGAGCGATATACCTTCGTTGCAGCCAGAATTTATGCAGCAGCAGCTTGATGGTGCTAAAGCGGATTTGAGTGATGCGATTAAGGCTTTCTTCAACCAGCCTGATAGCAATGACGCTATCATACAGAAACTGATTAGTAAGCTGAAAAAGCGTGCGGATGCAATTACTCAGGATGTCAACCAGGACTCATTGAAAAAAGCGCTGAGTGAAAACACCGACATGACTCCTGCAGAGGTTGATAAAACAGTCACTAACTTGATCGATACTAAAGAAAAAACAGCTCAAATCGTTAAGCAACGTCTCGATGAAGCAGAAGCGAAAATTAATGAGGCGAAGCAAAAGTATGCCGAGCTTAAACAGGAAGCCCGTGAGCAGGCTGCCGCAGCTGCAGATGCATTGGCGCGTGCGGCTCTGTGGTCATTCTTTGCCTTGCTTCTTGGTGCAATCATCAGTGCGTTGGCCGGATTGTGGGGCGTAAAGACGAATGCCCGTCATATTCGAAGCTGATAGGCTGGTTTAGCGTTACCAAGTGCCCTAATCAGATTGAGTGCAATTTTAGCTATGTTCATGCAGTTAAGGAGAGACTTATGAGAAAATCGCTAATGTACGCTGCGACCGTCATTTTTTCCATCATGGCCCTATCGGGATGCACACGTTCAAGTTATGCCATCTATACACATGACGGCCGTACTATAGTCAGTAAAGTTAAACCGGCCCAAACCAGCGCAGGCTTGGTAGGCTACACCGATGCTAATGGCGTCAAACAGCAAATTAACCAGTCTGAAGTGAAAGAAATTTCAGAGATCCCATAATGAAGTCAAGAGGATAGAAGTAAAATAAATTAGTTAAGTAACAGTGTTATTTTTTAATGAAGACCCTTGTTACAAGGGTCTTCATTAATCAACAGAATTGATTGGTATCTATAGTTATTTAAATGTTACACCCACCACCCAACCATCAAGATGCAGTCTAAGAAACTACTTTTTATAGAGGGATTCTCATATAAAAAGATGTAACTAACTTTAATGGAATAGGTTTGGAGCGTGCTTTGTTCTTTTAATCAATTAAGGAAAGCTGGTGAGTAAATACAGCCTGGCAATTTTACGATTTACGCTGATGTTTATTTTTACGTTAGTTCTTGTAGGTTGTCCTGAAACCCCTAATAAATCTTTGTGGGAGCAGGTAAGGGATGCTGAAAAGGCTTCTGGATATAGCTCAGATCCTGCTGTAATTGAAAAATGATGAGGTTAATATGGTTCGTGCAAACTCTGGAAAGTCGATCTCATCCTAAACGTCAATACGCCCCGGATGAGACGACTACTCCC
>NZ_JDWE01000081.1:0-11470 GCF_000685765.2 Frankia sp. BMG5.23 | reverse complement strand
CCGCCGCCGCCAGCCGCTCGCCGACGGGCCGGCCACGACCGAGATCGTCTACCTTGTCACCAGCCTGCCGACCCACCAGGCCAGCCCCACGCTGCTGGCCACCTACGCCCGCGAGCACTGGCTCGTGGAGAACCGGCTGCACTGGGTCCGCGACGTCACCTTCGGGGAGGACCTCAGCCAGGTCCGGACCGGCCACGCTCCCCAGGTCATGGCCAGCCTGCGCAACCTGGCGATCGCGATCCTTCGCCTGACCGGCGCCACGAACATCGCCCAGGCAATCCGACACCACGCGCGGCGCCCCGAACGACCACTAGAGACGATCAAGAGCCTTGCTTGCTAACCGACAACTTTGCCGGGGCCCTGCCGAAGGGGCGGCCTTGAAACCGTACAGAACATTAGCGATGGCGATCATGCCCTCTGCATCAGGGGACGTCGTGGCCGCCGTTTTGATCTCTGTGTTCCTAAGAAGTCGGTCCCGGATGATCAATTCAGGGTCGAGCGAGGAGGTTAGCTCGGGTACGGTCGCTCAGACGGCCGGGCAGTTCGGTCAACGGGGCCCAGCGGTAGTCAGCGACCTCCTCCAGTTGCAGCGCCACATTGGCGTTGCCGGCTGGCGGATCGATGGCCAGGAGGAAGCGAAGATCGTAGTGGATGTGCTCCGGCTCCCGCTTTGCGGGGTTCGGTGGGATCACGTGTGCGTCCACGTCCACGGGCCGTTCGAGGGCAGGGTTCGCCCAGGCCCGGGGAATCCCTGTCTCTTCGGCCAGCTCACGTAGGGCTGCGTCCAGGAGCGAGGCGTCGTCCGGCTCGATGTGCCCGCCGGGAAGGAGCCATCGGTTCAGGCTGCGGTGGCGGATCTGGAGGACTTGGCGATCAGAGGTGACTGCGACCACTCCGCAGGTCACGTGGCCGGGTGTGGTCGTCCTGGAGGCCAGGGGCGCGTCGCTTCCTCGGGCCGCTTCCAGCAGAGGGGCCAGAGACTCGGCGTCCTCCGGGTGTGCGTCGAGATGCGCACGGATGGTCTTGGCGATGTCGTCGTTCGTGACGGGCATGGGGGTTCACTCCTCGTTGAAGCATCGCAGCCAGGACCGGGCGATGATTTCACGCTCCCGGTTGCCGACCTCGTGTAGGCCCGGCTCCATGGTCTGTCCCGACGACAGCAGCGCGAGGGCCGCGAGGATCTCGCCTTGGACAAGGAAGATGAACGGGCCGACCGCAGCGCCGTGGACGAAGTTGACCGCATTTCCATCGTTGAGCAGATAGAAATGATGGTTCCATGAGGTCATGCGGCTGAGGTGTGGGCCGAGCCGGTCGACCCGGTAGGTTCCGCGGAGCGAGGCGAGGTTCAGTTCGTCGTCCGACGATGTCACGGACGCCACGTAGGAGCCGGGCCGCAGGTAAGTGAAGTCTTCACCCTCCAGCGCCCGGTTGCCGGTGGCGCACACGATGACATCGGCGCGGCCCAGCGCCTCGGACTTTGACCATTTCACCGCGAATCCATGCGACATGGCCTCGACCGCACGCACCGGGTCTGTCTCGTACACGGTGGTGCGGACCGATTTGGCTCGAAGGGTGTTCGCCACGCTACGACCGATCTTGCCGTAACCGATGACGCAGGTCTCACGGCCGTGCAGGATATCCCCGTGCTCTCGGAGAAGCGATTCGGTGGAGAACACGACGGACTGACCCACCAGATAGTCTTCCGGCTGCTTCAGCGGACTGCGGGCTACCGAGAAAACCGGGCAGGGTGGTTTCCCACACGAAAGGTACTTACGGTACCCGTTCTCCGTGTCCTCGACGACTCCCACGATTCGCCCGCTGAACTGCCGACACAGGGAGGTTAGCGCGGGCGCGAAGTAACCGCCGATATCCAACAGGACAAGGTCTCGACCTGCGGCCCGCTCTTCGATGTACGCGAGAACTTTCGCAGGATGGGTGAAGCGATCGCGGTCCAGGTCATCACAGTGGTACCGGCCGCTGATGGCGGCCCGCGTCGTCGGGTCACAGGACTTCGGCTTGGGAAGAATCGATATCAGATCGTTCCCTCGCGCCACCGCGTCCAGGAAGAAGGGCCGGTCGGGCAGCATGTGAGTGATGACGATGGTCGCCACTTCGTGCACCGATGGGAATGCGTTGTTGACTGCCAGGAAGTACTGCTCAATGCGTCTCCTCGCCGAAGGCTCGGCGACGATCGTCGCGGGCGCGGCCCGGTCGAGGGTCAGACTGCCGTCCATCTCGTCCACGTTCGGTCGACTCCCAGATCAGGAGGGAATTACACAGGGGGTTGCTGTAGCGCTAACTCTCGTCGAGGGTGCGAGGCGATGGGCCGTCCTCCCCGTTCATCGGCTCGCAGCCACCGACCTTCGTGAAGATCGTCCAAGCGATGAGTTCACACGTCTCTCGCGTGATGCGCCGCGTGATCCGCTGCGTCCGGTCCTCCACCTCCAAGGGGAGAATGACGTCGGGGTCCTGTATTTTCTTGTGTGCCCAGACGTGTGCGTCGTTCCAGGTGGCGAAGGTGGCGATCTGCACACCGTAGCCGTTCAGGACGGCGTAGGGCCGGATGTGCCGGGCGATCACCTCCCCGAGCTGGATCCCCCTCCATCCGTGATCTTGATTATTTGGTTCTTGATCCATTGAGCCTCCTCCGTGATGTTCTCGATTCGTTCCAGTAGCGCGGCGTATTCAAGGGGGTCGACTGGGGCACGGCTCTCGTAGTCGATGAGCTTGCTTTCCAGCTCTTCTATCGCGGTGACGGCAACATCGCTCTGCAATCGCAGAATCCTTAAAGGAAGATCGCCCGACAGTTGCGGGATACCCGGCCAGCCTCCACTCATCCTTTCCACTGTCCGTCTTCTCCCTCGTTCGACGTTCCGCCTGGAGCGGCACCCGAGGCCGAGGAGCCCACCGCCGTCATCTGAAGAACGGCTTTCCTCGACCCGGCCCCGGGGCCTGGGGCAAGTGTGAAATCAACGATTCGTGATCACTAGACGTGGCACGCATAGGCGCCATGCGTCGTAGGTATGAGCGGCCCGCGGCGCTGGATAGACTGCGTAAGCACGATCCGGGCCTGGGAGGTCACGAAGGGGCGTCACTGCGATGAGTGACCAGGTAGACGATTCTCGCTACTGCCGGTGTGGCACGCGCCTTGCCCGGGACAACGACCGGGGATCGTGTGGGCCCTGCCAGCGCCGGGCTCGGGAACGGGGCACGGCTGCGCCGGAGGTGCCGGCCGGGTTCTGGACCGCCTCCGATCAGCTTCGGGACGCCCTTGATGAGCGGCACATGGGCCGGGTGATCGCGGCCTACCGCAACCACCCTCATCACACTGTTCTCCTGTCTCAGGAGATGGTGGCCGGGTGGATGGGCATCACTCAGACCCAGTTGAGCCGCATCGAGTCGGGTGAGCCGGTGACCGACCTTACGAAGCTCATCCGGTGGGCCGAGGTCCTGTGCATCCCGGAAGACCTGCTGTGGTTCAAGCTCCCACGGCCGCGCCCCAGCGAGGCACCCCCTGCCCCGGTTGGCTCTCCCACCGCATCGGCGGTTCCCGGCATCCTCGGGGTACCGCTCACAGACAGCGCGGGTCCGCCGGCTGACCCGTACCGGGTGATCGCACACGTAGGGGAGGTGGTCATCGTGGCCATCGACCGGCGCACGTTTCTCGCGGGAAGCGGTGCCGGGTTCCTGGTCGGGGGCGCGGTCATGCCCTTGGCGTCGTATCAGCAGGTTGCACCTGAGGCCATCGAGTATCTGGCGGCTCAGCTTGACGGCTACTACCGGGCCGAGGCCGCGTTGGGGCCGCACACCGTGATTCCGTCGGTGCTGGTGCAGCAGGAACTCATCCGGCAGTTCCTGCGTGTGGCCCGGGGCCCCGAACGGCACGCCCTGTTGCGCACGAGCGTCGCCTACGCGGGCCTGATGACCTGGCTCTACCAGGATGCCGGGGACCTCGTGAGCGCGTCGCACTGGGCGAACCAGGCTCTCGAACTCGCCCACCGGGTGGGAGACACCCAACTCGTCCGACACGCCCTGACGAACAAGGCGATGATCTGTACCGACCAGCAGGATGGACCCGGCACCCTCGATCTGACCAGCGCGGCCCTGACGGACGGGAACGGCCTGTGCGCAAAGGTCCGGGTACAGGCGATGCAGCAGACCGCCCACGGCTACGCCCTCATCGGCGACCGGCGCGGCGCAGACTACGCCCTGGACAAGGCCGCGGCCCTGCTGGTCCGCGTCGATGACGACTACCCGTGGTTCAACGCCTGCCGGCGCACCCCCGGCTACATCGAGGTGCAGCGGGCCACCTGCTACAACCGTCTCGGCCTCGGCCGCGAGGCCCTGCCACTGTGGGAGCAGGTCATCTCCGCCCTGCCCGCCACGGCCCGCCGGGACAAGGGCGTGTACCAGGCACGGCAAGCCACCTCGCATGCTCAGGCCGGGAACCCGGAGGCCGCCGCCGACGCCGTGACGCACGCGGTCACCGTCGCCCGGGAGACCAGTTCGGCGCGGCTACGGCAGGAGCTCCACGGAGTTTGGCACCACCTCACGCCGTGGCATGACCATGAGACCGGACGACAGGTCAAAGCTCAACTGGCGACGCTGTAGGAAGGAACAACGGGCATGGGACTACGCGACCCGCTACCGGCCGAGGAAGTCACTCGACGTCTGGCCGCGCTGGACGGATGGGTGAAGGCCACCGACCGCGAGGAGATCCACAAGACGTTCCCCGTGGAGTACTACGCCGCGATCGAGGCTCTGGGCACGGTGGCCGAGGCCGCGAAGGAACTGGAGCACCACCCGGACGTCGAACTGCACTGGGGAGAACTGACGTTCAGTCTCACCACCTACAGCGCCGGACAGCGGATCACCGACCTGGACTTCCGGCTAGTCGACCGCATCGAAGCCGTGCTGGCCCGCTACGTCCAGGCGGAAGCGGCGGGATAGCCGAAGAGGCCGACCCAGCGGGCCGAGACTCTCCGGCCCGCTGGGCTCCCCTACAGCACCCGTTGGCCTGGGCGTCTGCCTGATCGGTCGCCGGGGCCGTAGGGACAGATCTTGATCCTCCGGGATAGGTTCGACGGCTCGCCGATTCATTCAAAAAGGTAGAATCTTCGTACGGACATAGGTATAGTAGATGTAGGCATTCGAGGGGCTCCGGTCCCTGCGCCATGTAAGGCAGTACGCCACATAGACGAGCTGTCCACGTTGAGCCGCCTGGGAGCGGCAGGACCGGGCTCGGGCTGCTGCACCGTGGGCCACGTGTCCTCGTGGTTCGCGTCCAGTCGTGTTGACGTTCCGTCTGGGGTGCAGATGTGCCGCATGTGGCGTGTCCTGTCGGTGATCAGGTTCTCTCTCGTTCACGGGTTGACCGGGTAGCTCCGGCTGGCGGCTGAGGTCCGCCGCTGTTGATCTTCCGGTCTTTTTCTGTCTCGTTCTCGTTTCCGTGTGGCGCTGCGGCCGGCCTGTGGGTTCGTCCGGGTCGGGCTGCGCCTGTGCGGTGAAAGGACGCGGTGAATTTCCGTGGACGTGGGCGTGAGCTTGCCCGAAAACCGGCCGGTCGCGGGTGGCTGTTCCCGGCCGATCCGCCTCTCCGGCCATGTCGATCATGTGGATGTTGGTACCGGTGAGGTCCGCCGCGCGTTCACCTCGGCGGGTGAGCCGGGCGGCGTGTTGCATGTGCGGTGCAACAACCGGCGTGAGTCGGCGTGCCCGGCGTGCTCGGCGGTCTACAAGCGGGACGCCTGGCGGCTGGTCCTGGCTGGGCTCGCGGGCGGCAAGGGCGTGCCGGAGACCGTGACCGGGCATCCGGCGTGGTTCGTCACCCTGACCGCGCCGTCGTTCGGGCCGGTGCATTCCCGCCGCCAGTACGGCGGGAAAACCGGTCCAGTGCAGGCATGTCACCCCCGGCGGGGACTGTGCCCGCACGGGAAACCGGCGGGTTGTCATGAGCGGCACCGCGAGGATGATTCCCGGCTCGGTTCCCCGATCTGCCCGGACTGCTACGGCTACGGCCGGTCGGTGGTCTGGAACGCGCTTGTTCCCCGGTTGTGGAAGGCCACGCGGGACGCGACGGAATCGGCGGTGGTGGCGGCGGCCGGTCTGACGGTGGCGGGGCTGCGCCGTGCGGCGCGGTTGAGCTTCGTCAAGGTCGCGGAAATGCAACAACGCGGGGTCGTGCATCTGCATGTGGTGGTCCGGGTGGACGGTCCGGACGGTCCCGGCTCGGCTCCTCCGGCGTGGGCGGCTGGTGAGCTGGTCGCGGACGCTCTGCGGGGCGTGGTCGGGTCGGTTTCGGTGCCTGCTCCCGATCCGGACGCGGCCACCCTCGACGCCGGCGCTGGTGCCGGGGATGGGTGGGCGGTGCGCTGGGGTGTGCAGGTCGATATCCGGCGTATCGCGCTGGATGGGCCCACCGACGTCGGGCGGGTCAGTAACTACCTGGCGAAGTACATCACGAAGTCTGCGGCGGCCGGTGGGGCGTTGGATCATCCGGTGCGGTCGCTGGCCGCACTCGGCCGGCTGGTCCTGGTTCCGCATGTGCGCCGGTTGGTGGAGACCTGCTGGCGGCTCGGCCACGACGCCACGTTCACGGCGGCGTTGGATGCGGCACTCGGCCGGGACTCCGGCGATGTCCCGCGACTGGTCCGCTGGTCTCACCAAATGGGCTTTGGTGGTCACTGGCTGTCAAAGTCGCGGCGGTACTCGACCACGTTTGGTGCGCTGCGGACGGTGCGGCGAGTCTGGTCGCGCACGATCGGTGCGGCGATGTCGGGCCGGGTGCCGGTGGATGCGTTCGGCCGTCCGGACGGCGATCCCGACACGTTGGCCCTCGGGGCATGGACCTACGCGGGGCGTGGTCTATATGCCGGGGATCACGGTGATGATCCACCTGACGGGATGTCGGTGCCGGCGGCTGGATCGGGTTCCGACGTGTGGCTGGCCGGGCTATGAGCAGCGAAGCTTCTGTTCAGCTCTCGCTGTTCGACGACAGCCCCGACGATGCCGACACCGGCGCCGATGAGGCGGCCTCTGCCGTGGCTGGCCAGCAGGCGAGCACCGAAGGTTCCGGTAGCTCCTCGACTGTTTCTGCCCCGATGGCTACCGGGGGTGCGCCGCGGAACGTGACCACGGTGCGGGTGGGTGGGCGGGCCGGCACCCGACCGGTACCGGTGCCGGGTTCGGCGCGGTCTCGGCGGGTGTTCTCCGATGCGGCGGAGGAATGGGGGCGGCGTCAGGCGTTGGCGGCTCCGGTGTGGTCGCGGGAGAAACGGCGCCGGGTCGCGGCGCTGCTCGGGCTGGTCCTGGCCGACGATCCCGGCGGTTAGGTCTCTTCTCGCCAGACCGGGTCCAACAGGTCGGGGTCGAACCTGCGGCCCCTGCCGGCGGGGTGAACGACCACGGCGATCAGATGCTCTTTGATGATCGCGCGTTGGCGGGCAAGCGAGTAGGTGTCCCACTCGGCGCGGACATCGGCGGGGCGGGCGTGCGCGTTCGCCGTGGCCACCAAATGATCGTTCCGTCCCTTGAGAAGGGCTTCTTCCTGCTCCCTGAGCTCTTCCATGGTCGGGAAGTAGTCCTTCGGGGAGATCCGCCGGGGCACCGACGTCCACGCGGCCCGGGTCGCGGTGATGCTCTCCTGCACCTCGGCCAGCGCGGCTTCCCCCTCCCACGGGGCAACCTCCACCACGGCGCTCGCGGTCTCCAACTCGATCTTGTTGAACAGCGCCGCCAGAATATGATCATCGGTGTGGGGGCCGTGGCGGGAGACCTTCCCGCACCCTCCCTGCGTCGGCGCGGGGCACCGGTAGATCGCGTGCTTGCGTTCCCGGTACGGCGGTGACCCGAACATCGACCGGCCACACCGGCCGCACGCCACCACGCCGCTGAGCAGGTAGCGGCGGGAGTTATGCCCCTGCTGGGCATAGGTCCGGCCCCCGATCTTGGCGATCACCTGTTCCCACCGGCGTACACCGATGATCGCTTTCCACTGGCCCTTCACCGGGACTTCGATGGTCCGCCCGTCCGGGGTGCGTTCCTTGCGGGTGACGACCTGCATGTACTTCGCAACATGGCCGTTGACGTTGGGTTCCTCGACCCCCCGGCCGCGTAGGCCGCAGATCCGGGGGTTGCGGTAGACCTTCAACACGCTGCTCTTGGTCCACTTCTTCCCCCGGGTCCCGCGGACACCGGCGGCGTTCCACTCGTTCACCAGGTCAATGACCGGCACCCCGGCCAGGATTCTGCGGGCCCCTTCCCGCAGGATCGCGGCCTCGGTGAGATCCAACGTGCGTTTGTCGTCCTTCCAGCCGAACGGACGGCTGCCCCCCACCGGCACTCCTCGTTCGGCGCGCTGCTTGTGGGACCGGCGGACCCGGCGGGAGGTGTCCGCGCTGGCCTTGTTCGCCGCGACCGCCTGCGCGCGGGCGTTCGCCTTCCCGTACTCGGTGGTCAGATCGACTCCGGGCCCGACGATCGGGCGGCCGTACAGCTCGACGACTTCGATCGCGTCTTCACAGATCGCGTAGGTCCCGGGTGAGACGGTCCAGGTCCCACACGATCGCCCCGTCCAGAAACCCGGACCGCAGATCGGCCAACAATTCAGCGTAGTCCGGGCGGATCACACGAGATCATCGTGCCGTCTTCCAACACGATCGTCTTCTTCTTCCAGGCGGACTTCTTCTCCTGGTAGACCTTCTCGATCGTCGCGCCGTTCTCCTCGGCGAACTCGTACCCGTCTTCGTCCTGGCGTTCTAGCGCGTCATCCCCACCGACCAGTTCCGAGTACCGGGTGTACAGACCAAGTCGCAAACCGTTCAACTTTGCCATACAAAAAGTGTAGTTCGTGCGATCGTTGCACCCACCGGTAGACGGTGACGTGGTCAACGTCGATGCCGCGCTCAGCCAGAAGCTCCTCGACGTCCCGGTACGACAGGGCGAACCGTAGGTACCAGCGGACAGCGAGAATGATCACCTCGGGTGGGAACCGGAACCCCGCGAACTCCGACGCCGGAACCGGTGGACAGGCACGACGTCGACCCGTCACTCGGCCATGACTGATCAGGATCCGCGATGCCGGACTCCGCCGATGCCACACGCCTCCGACGGTAGACTCCTGGCCATGGCCGTCGTCAGCCGCATCACCGCCGATCCCGCGATCATGGCGGGTGCGCCGGCGATTCGTGGTACCCGGATCACCGTGTCCGCGGTGCTGGGTCAGCTTGCGGCTGGCTCGACGGTCGAGGAGCTGCTCGCCGACTATCCGTCGCTCACCCGTGACGACGTGCTCGCTGCTCTCGCGTTTGCCGCGGAGACGATGCCGCAAGAGCGTCCGTTCATCGCCGCATGAGGTTTCTCGTCGACGAGAACCTCTCGCCGCGGGTTGCCGAACTGCTGCGCGACAAGGGCATGGACGCAACGCACGTCCTCGAGCACGGGCTTGGCGGTTCCCCGGATACCGAGGTCAGCGCGTTCGCCGTCACCGAGAGACGTTCGATCATCTCCGCCGACAGCGACTTCACGACTCTGCTCGCACTCAGCCGGGGCATCGCTCAGGGCTCCGGCGCGTTGGGGATTTGACCGGTTGATCCCACCGGAAGGCTGATGATCTTTCTGGTGGTGGGGTCACGGTCGGGCCACGTGTCGCAGACAGAAAAGCAGGCACGCCGCTTGTAGATCACGCAGGTGTCTAACGTCTTCGTGGTCTGGGGTGCGGCGTGCCTGTGGGGGCATTGTCCCGTGTCGCGGCCGGTGTGGTGGGCGCCGGTGGCGTGTTGCGGGAGGAAATCTGGGAGCGCCTCGCCACGGTGCCGGATCCGCGTTCGCCGCGGGGCCGGGTCTACCCGTTGCCGTGCCTGCTGGCGGTGTGGCTGTGCGCGCTGAGTGCGGCCGGCCATGACGGGGCCTGCGCGGTCGGGCAGTGGGTCGCCCGGGCGAGCCCGGCGGAGCTGGCCCGGTTACGGCTGCCGTTCGACCCGTTTACCGGCCGGCATCGGATACCGGACGAGACGACGTTGCGGCGGCTGCTGGCCCGGGTGGACCGCGACGCGCTCGCCGCCGCGCTGCTCGGCGACACCGCCCTCGTCCCAGCGGACGGATCACCCGCGGCGGTGGCGGTCGACGGGAAGACCAGCCGTGGCGCACACAGGGCCGACGGAACCCAGGTGCATCTGCTGGGCGTGGCGACCCACGGGACGGGGCTGCTCGCCGGCCAGGTCGAAGTCGACGCGAAAAGCAACGAAACAGCCGCGTTCCAACCGCTGCTGGGGGCCCTCGACCTGGCCGGGGTGACGGTCACGTTCGACGCGATGCACACCGTGCGGGCCAACCTCGACTGGCTCGTCACCGTCAAGAACGCCCACTACGTGGCGGTCGTGAAGGCCAACCAGCCACTTCTGCGGGCCCGGCTCGCCCGGCTGCCCTGGACCGACGTCCCCACCGTCGAGACCCGCCGCGACCACGGACACGGCCGTGACGAGACCCGCACGTTGAAGGTCGCCACCGTCGGGTTCCTCGACTTCCCGCACGCCACCCAGGCAGTGCGGATCATCCGCTGGCGGCGGGTGAAAGGGCGCAAGTCCAGCCGCGAGACGGTCTATCTGATCACCGATCATTCCGCCGAGACCGCCAGCCCCGCTCTCCTCGCAGCTCACGCCCGCCGTCATTGGCACGTGGAGAACAAGGTCCACTACGTCCGTGATGTGTCGTTCGGCGAGGACGCCTCGACACTGCGCACCGGTAACATCCCGGCCAACCTCGCGACCCTCCGCTCCGCCGTGATCAACAGGCTGCGTCGAGCTGGCTACCGGTTCATCCCACCCGGCCGCCGCGACCACACCACCCCGACCGCCGCACTCGATCTCCACGGCTTTCCCTGACAAAACCGGTCAGACCGCGATCACGCCGGAGCCCTGGGGCATCGCTCCCTCGCTGGTCCTGCTCCGGTCCGGCGACCAGCTCAAGCCCGACGCGCAAGCCGCCCTGCTGCTGGCCAATCTGCCTGCGCTGGAAGCCGACCTCGAACAGGGCGTCGTCATATCGCTCAGCACCACCCACGTACGGGTCCGTCGACTCCCGCTCCGCTGAGTACTGCTACCCCCGATCCGGCCCGCGGTCTCCGCGCAGGTCCCACACTAGACCGCAATCAACTACGTACCGTAGTCGGAGCGTCTCTGTGTCCAGAAAGTTATGTATGTCTGCCATGTCGGTGTGTCGTGCGCCGCACCCGGGCGGCGTGTGTGCGCATTGTGTGCGCGGATGCTCCGGCACGGCGCGGCATCGGCCGGCACGTTCCGGCACGGAAATCGCCCTGACCTCGGATTTTACGGCACGGGGCGGCACGTTTCGGCATGCTCCGATACGCGGTGATTCGTCTTGTAATCGAGCGGTTAGGGGTTCGAGTCCCCTCGCCGGCTCCAGACAGATGGTCTCTGACCTGCGGTTTTGCGAAATCGAAGATCATCTATTC
>NZ_JDWE01000080.1:0-11703 GCF_000685765.2 Frankia sp. BMG5.23 | reverse complement strand
AACGGCCGGTAGTAGACGATGGCCCCGCCGTCATCGAGAGGGGAAATGTAGTCGACCCATCCCAGCGGCGTAGCCATGCCCACCCGGACGTCGGCAACGTCCACCGTCGCCGGGGCATCGGCCTGCGGGGCCTCATGAACGAGCCCCAAGGCGGTGCGGCCCGCGTCGGTCAGCCGGTACGGCCGGANACGAACCAGCCCCCCGCGCAGGTCACGGAACNGGTCNGGAACCTCGACGATCAGACCGTGCCTGGCTAGGCTGTCGATGGTTCGGGCATTGAGCTTGATCTCNGANGCGCCGCGCGCCGAGAAGTAGCCGTGACCGACGCTGTCGGCCCGGTAGAAAACCGTGCCCTCGGCAACGAGAGTCAGCGCACGGCGCTGAGGGTCCGACAGCCGCGGGGCCTTGCTGGTGTGTGCGTCCATGGGGTCGACGGTTCGTTGTCGACATAGAGAATCCGCGATTCCGGCGCGACCTCATGTAGGTTCGGCGCGGTCGGCAGCCCGGTACCGATATCCAGGAACTGCCGGATGCCGTGCTCCGCCGCCAGGACGCGGGCCATCCTGACCATGAAGTTCCGGTTGGCCCGCATGGACGTGGGTAGGTTGGGCATACTCCTGGTGAACTCCGCGGCCGCAGCCCGGTCCGCCGGGAAGTTTTCCTTGCCGCCGAGTATGTAGTCGTAGACCCGCGCCGAGTGCGGAACGTCGCTCTTCAGGTCGACGTTCGGCGGCGCCCAGTCCGGCACCACCGAGCCGTGGGTCCACCCGGCGTTGTCACCTTTGGCCACGACTCCCCCTAGCTCTGACAGCGCCCATACACAGACGCACTGATTATTTCTCCCAGACTCTCCCATGACCCCGTAATGGCGGCATCGGATGGGGTCGGGGAGTGACGTCCTCGGGGAGTGTTGCCTCCTGGGATCCTGGGCATGCCTGGCCCCCTCGGCCCGCCTTCGGCCGCCCCGGGCTCCGGGGGCGGACACCGGATGGAGATCATCGTCTCGTGAGCACCGAGCTGATCGATCTGTCGGTACCCATCGTGACCGGCATGCCCGTCTACCCGGGGGATCCCGAGGTCGACGTGTCACCGGCACTGACCACGGCCGAGTCCGGCGTCAACGTGCAGCGCCTGCACCTGGGATCACAGACGGGCACGCATGTCGACGCCCCCTTCCACATCGACGACTCGCTGCCCAGGCTTGACGAGGTTCCGCTTCAACGTTTCACCGGACCCGCGGTTCTGCTGGACGCGCGGGGCTACGGTCCACAGGCGGCGATCGGCCCGGAGGTGCTATCAGGCCCCTTTACCCGCCCGTTTCCTCACGATGTCGTCGTCCTCATCGTCACAGGATGGTCCGTCCACTGGGGCCACGACGGGTACCTACGACATCCCTATCTCGCGCCGGACACCGCGCGGGCCCTCGTCAACGCGGGTGTCCGGACGGTCGGTATCGATGCGCTCAGCGTTGATCGAACACCCGGACCGGGCCAGGATGTCAGTCTCGCGGCCCACCGGATTCTGGGTGGGGCCGGTGCCGTCATCGTAGAGAACCTGACCAGTCTCGATCGACTTCTCACCGCCCGGGCGAACGGACGGCCCATCCACATCGTCCTGTTCCCGATTCCGCTCGCCGGAGCCGACGGTGCCCCGGTCCGGGCAGTCGCAAGCGTCGGCCCCGCGGATCAGCTCCCCACCGCGTGCCGTCGCAGCAGCGGGTCGAGTTCGCCGGACGTGTCCCCCACGACGTTCCCGCCCGCCGGTGACGCATCGGCCGTCGGCCCGGCCGGCGTCGCCGTACCCGAGGGCATGATCCCGGTGGGAGCCACCAGCCCACCGTGCGTCCCCGGGGGGTTCACCTGTACCCGGCCGGGACGTGAGGTGGTCGAGCGCGTGCCCACGCGGGGCGCGGACCGGATGGCCGGCCGGGCCGAGGCCACGTCCACACCGACGACACCGTCCACACCGACAACACCGTCCACACCGACAACACCGTCCACACCGTCCACACCGGTCTCGCCGTAGCCCGTCTCGGGGTACTCGGCGAACCGGGCGAGATCGTCCTCCTCCGCGCCCTCGTCCAGGCCTGGCTGACCAGCCGCCAGAGCGCCGAGGTCGATCGTCTCGGCGCAGGCGATCGCGAGCTCCTCGTCGGTGAGCTCCTCCACCGGCTGCTGGCCAACCCGCTCCTCCAGGGAGTCCGGTCCCGGCTGACGCTGCCGGTAGGCGAAGGAGGACCCGATCGGGGGCCGTCGGCGCCGGGCGGCCCGCTCGGCCTCGATCCGCCGGTCCATCGCCGCACGCGCGGTGGCCAGCCGCCGCTCAGTCTGCGCCGACCGGCGAAGATGAACGAGGTACGCGCCGAGTACGGCATCAACGAGGAACTGCCCGGCGATCCACAGCCCGCCGAGGACGGCGGCCAGCACGATGCTCACCGCAAGCAGGACGAGCAGGACGAGCAGGCGCTGCCGACGCACCCGCATCAGGGCGGCACGCTCGGCGTCCGCCCGACGCTCGGGACCGCGCGCAGGAACATCCACCCGCGGATCGTCGGGGTGCGCACCCGACCACCGTGGGCGGCCGGGGCACCCGTCCTCCGAGCCCCCGCCCTCCGGATCCTCGCCAGCAGACCCGCCACCGGATAGCAACGCGCCACCGGTCGAAGCGTCCTCGACGATCGGCGTGCCGGCCGCGATGGGCATCCCGGGGACGACCGGCTGCCCGCCGGGGGCTCCGGCCTCCCGGGACGGCTCGGCGGACACCGAATCCCCGAGCTCCGCGAGGTCGACCGGTCCATCGAAGAATTCCGCGTGCGACATTCCCGTTCCTCCCACGGTGAAGACGCCGCCATGATCGCCGCCGAAACGATCGACGACGGCACCGCCCCGGCCGGGCGGCCGTCGGGAGAGCACCCGCATCGCAACCGTGAAACGCTCGGTGGACCGCTGCTGCGCCGTCGTGTCGTGACGGCGCAGCCACATCGGGATCAGCACGAACCCCCAGACCGCGACGATCGCCACCCAGATCAACGCGCTCATCGGATCACACCTGCACGACCCTGGTCGCTCCCATCATCGACCACCATGATCCCGCCCGCCCCCATACTCCCACCCGCTCCTGTGGTTACGTTGTCAATCTCGCGGGATCTGTGGTCTCCGTGGTGTTCGCCGTTATCGGGGGGAGGGAACGCCGCGGGAAACGCGTCCCACCCACCACCCACTGGATGCGCACCATCCGCGGCGAGCGCGGCGGGTGCGGGCGCTCTGACCATGAGGAGCCTCTTCTCGACACCAACGATTGCGATTTCGTAGTCGACGCTAGTGAGCGAAATCCACGTGGTCACCGACCCGGAGCCCGCGTGTCGCATCCGCAACCGGATGGGCGATGGTGGATGTGTGGTCGTCAAAACGCACCGTGGCACCCCACCAGAACCGCGCATGGCCTATGGAAGCCCTCGTAGAGAGCATCGGCATCCGGTCAGGACCTTCACTTTGTCACCGGATTGAGATCCGGAACGACGGGCGGTGACTAGAAGGGACTACATCCGGTAACCGACACCGTCCCGGTGGCGGAGTGGAACGTGTCACGCAAGCCATGGATCCAGGCATCGTTCTCAGGCGCGGCGGCACCGTCGGGCACGGCACCGTCCGGGCACGGCACCGTCGGGCGGCGCGGCGGCCGCTCAGGGCCGGCTGTACCGGGTCTCCCGCCAGCGGTGCACCAGGCCCTCGGGGACGTCCTCGGTCGTCAGCGCGAATCCGATGTGGTCGTGGTAGCGGCCGTCGATGGCAAGGAAGTGCCGGTGCAGCCCCTCCTCGCGGAAACCGAGCTTCGCGAGCACCCGCCGGCTCGCGGCGTTCTCCGGGCGCACATTCGCTTCCACCCGGTGCAGCCCGACCGGCCCGAAACAGTGGTCGACGACGAGCGCGAGCGCGGTCGGCGTGATGCCTCGACCGGCGTACTCGCTGTCGATCCAATAGCCGACCTGAGCGCTGTTGAACGCCCCGCGCACGATTGTGGACACGGTCACCTGACCGACGAGCCGCCCCTCGAAGGTGATCGCGAACGGCAACGTGGCGCCGAGCCGGGCCTGCTGGCGCAGGCGGTGCCACATCTGACGGTAGATCGAGAGGGTCTGGCGCTGCGCCCAGGTCTCGCGGACCATCATCACTCCGGGTGGGGTCGCCTCCCACGGCGCCAGCCAGTCGGCGTTGCGCAGCCGCACCTCGACCCACGTGGAGGCGTCACGCAGACGAAGCGGCCGCACCTGGACCCGTCCGTCAGTCAGGACTGCCGGCCAACCCGGAGCTCCCACCGTCGCGCCCTATCCGGCGTCAACGGCATCGACGGCAGCGGCATCGACGGCAGCGGCATCGACGGCAGCGGCATCGACGGCAGCGGCATCGACGGCAGCGGCAGGGCCCGCGGACCCCGCGGCCGGGTGCCCGTGGTCGTCGGCTCCGCGCAGCTGGGCGACGGCATGACCCACCACCCCGGCCAGCACGCCCAGCCCGTCGCGTACCCCACCGGTCGAGCCGGGCAGATTCACCACCAGGGTGGCGGCGACGGTTCCGACGAGCCCACGGGAGAGCATCGCCGCCGGCACGGTCTCCCGACCCGCCGCGCGCAGCGCCTCAGCGAGTCCGGGCACGGCCCGCTCAATCACCTCGCGCGTCGCCTCGGGGGTGACGTCGCGGGGACCGAGGCCGGTGCCACCGGTGCTCACCACCAGGTCCACTCCGTCGGCGACGGCGGACCGCAGCGCCGCGACGATCTCATCCCGCCCGTCCGGGACGATCGTCGCCGCGCCCACCTCGAAACCGAGCTCGACGAGCCCGGCGACGAGCAACGGGCCCGACCGGTCGGCATAGATCCCTCGGTACGCCCGGTCGGAGACGGTGATGACCCGGGCCCGGGCACCCGCGGGAAGGTGGCGCCTGCCACTCATTCCGCGGACCCCGCGTCCGGCGGGGGGTCGGCATGCCAGTCTCCGGAGCGCCCCCCGGTCTTCGCGATCACTCGCACCCCGGTCAGCTCCGCGGCGGGATCCACCGCCTTGACCATGTCGTGCAGCGTAAGCCCGGCGACGGCGACGGCGGTCAGCGCCTCCATCTCGACGCCGGTCCGGTCCGCCGTCCGGACGGTGGCCATGATCACCACACCGTCGTCCCGTACGTCCAGCTCGACCGTGACGCCGGAGATCGCGATGGGATGGCAGAGCGGAACGAGATCGGGCGTGCGCTTGGCCCCCATGATCCCTGCGACCCGGGCGACTGCGAGGGCGTCGCCCTTCGGTAGCCCCTGCCCGCGCAGCAGCGCCACAACCTCGGGAACGACCCGCAGCATCCCGGTGGCGGTCGCGGTACGGACGGTGACGTCCTTCGCCGACACGTCGACCATGCGGGCCGCGCCGCGATCGTCGACGTGGGTGAGCCGGGCGGCGGTCACCGGGCCGCCGATCCGGCGGCCCGGGGCACGGCCGCGTTCCCCCGGCCGGCTTCGGCCCGCGGGCCGAAGCCGGCCGGGGAAGCCGGATCCGGGGAAGCCGGATCCGGGGCATCGACGTCCGCAGTGTCCGCAACCACCCAGGCCATGCCGGAGAGAATGGCCCCCGATGCGTCCGGGAGCAACAACGCCGGCAGCCGGCTGCCCGCCGGCACCTCGGTAACCCCCTCGGGGATGATCAGCAGCGCCTGCGCTCCCGCCAGCGAGGTGAGCTGATGTGACCCCTGCCCGCCGGCCAGATGGGCGACGGTGGCGGGTTCCAGGCGCCTACCGTCCCCGCTCCGCTCCAGCCCCACCCTCGGGAAGGACCTCTTCCCGAGGGGGGAACGCAGGTCGGATCCGACGGTCACGACAATCCGCGGGAGCCCGGTGCCGGCGAGACCGCGCATACGTTGCAGGGCCGGGCGGACGAACAGCTCGAACGAGATGAGGGCGCTGACCGGGTTCCCCGGCAACGTGAAGACGGGCACACCGTCGACCAGGCCGAAACCCTGCGGCTTGCCCGGCTGCATCGCGACCCGATCGAACCGGACAGTCCCGGTCCGCGCGAGCACCTCCTTGACGACGTCATATGCCCCGACGCTGACGCCACCGGTCGTCACCACAGCATCCACGTCGGGAAGCACCCCGTGCAGGGCTGCTGCGAAGGCGTCCGGCTCGTCGGGCACCCCGGCCAGGCGGCGTACCACCGCGCCGGCCTCCCGTGCCGCGGCGGCGATGCCATGGCTGTTCGAGTCGACGATCTGCCCGGCGCCCAGCGGTGTACCGACCTCGACAAGCTCGGTCCCGGTGGACAGCACCGCCACCCGCGGCCGGGGATGCACCGGCGGGCAGGCCACGTTGACCGCGGCGAGCAGGCTGATCTGCGCGGAGCCGATGATCGTCCCGGCGGGGAGCACCAGGGCGCCCGGGGCGACGTCCTCCCCCGTCCGGCGGATGTGCAGGCCACGGCGCGGCGCCCGCTGGACCGCAACGGTCCGGCGGCCACCGTCGGTCCACTCGAGCTGGACGACCGTATCCGCTCCCGGGGGCAGCGGGGCCCCGGTCATGATGCGTACCGCGGCGCCGGGGAGCAGCGCGGCCGGCGAACCCGGACCCGCGGGGACGTCGCCGATGACCGGTAGGGAGACGGGAGTGGCCGCCGACGCCTCGGCCACGTCGGCGGCCCGGACGGCGTACCCGTCCATGGCCGAGTTGTCGAACCCGGGAAGCGCGACCGTCGCCCGGACGTCCGCGGCGAGCACGCATCCGTGCGCCTCGTCCAGCCTGGCCTGCCGAGCGCGGGTCGGCCGCACCGTAGCCAGGATCCGCTCGAGGTGTTCATCCACCGAAGTCATGGGCGCCCGTCCAATTCTCTGCCCTTCGATGCACCACTCGTCGCACGCCGGGTCCGGCATCACCCAGGCTACGGCCGTCGAAGCCCGGACATCTCTTACCCGCAGTTACCTTCAGGTATTACCCGCAGTTACCTTCAGGTAGCTCCAGCGGTCGGGGCGGGGGCGTCCGCTCCGGGCCTCCCGCTCCGGGCCTCCCAGTCCGAACGGCATGCCGCGACCGCCGGGCGCTGGCCGGTTCCGGGAGCGTTCCGGTCCTTGCCGGAGTCGTCACCGGAGTCGTCACCGGAGCCGTCAAGGCCTACCCGAAGAGAAGCCGGCACATCCCGGCACCCTCAGGCGATGAAGCGGATAAATTTAAGCAATATGGATAAATCAGGACAATGCTGCCTTCGGACCACCGGACGCGACATACTCCTCGATCCACGGGTACAGCTCGGGGCCAAGGTCGGCGCGCTCGCACGCGAGCCGGATGACGGCCTTCAGGTAGTCCACCCGGTCACCGGTGTCGTACCGCCGACCCGTGAAGATCACCCCGTGCACGGGCTCGGCGGCAGTGTCGGTGCCGGCGTCCCCCGCGGCACCGGCCGGTTCGACCGCCCGTAGCGCCAGGATCCGCAGGGCGTCGGTGAGCTGGATCTCCCCGCCCCGTCCCGGCTCGGTCCGCCGCAGGACGTCGAAGATCGTCGGCGAGAGGATGTACCGCCCGATGATCGCCAGATTGCTCGGGGCCTGCGCGACCGGTGGCTTCTCGACCAGGTCACGGATCCGCACGATCCCGTACCGGTCGTCGGCACTGCCGGTGCCGGCACTGGTGCCGACGGACTCCACCGTGGCGACGCCGTAGAGGGAGACCTGGTCCTCGGGCACCTCCATCAGGGCGATGACGCTGCCCCCGAAGCGGCGCTGCACGGCAAGCATCTCCTCGAGCAGCAGGTCCCGCTCGTCGATGAGATCGTCACCGAGGAGGACAGCGAACGGCTCGTTTCCCACGTGCGCCGCCGCGCAGAGCACGGCATGACCGAGCCCACGCGGCGACTGCTGGCGGACCGAGTGGACCTCGGCCAGTTCCGCCGACACCCGGACCCGACGGAGACGAAGATCGTCACCCTTCCGTTCGAGGGCCGCCTCGATGTCCGCCTCACGATCGAAATGATCCTCGATCGCCTTTTTCGTGCGGCTTGTGACAAGCAGGACATCGCGCAGGCCGGCGCGGGACGCCTCCTCGACGACGTATTCGATAGCCGGCCTGTCGACGACCGGCAGCATCTCCTTGGGGACGGCCTTCGTCGCCGGCAGGAAGCGGGTCCCCAGACCCGCGGCTGGAATGACCGCCTTCGTTACTGGCATAGCCGAAACCTTAGTCGGGTCCGTGGACACGGGCACCGTCCACGGCCCCAGCACAGGCAATGCACAGCTCACGGCGGCCGCCGGTCCCGCCCGCCGCCCGCCCGGACATGCGCCGCGGGTCCGAGAACGAGCCCGCGGCACTCCGTGCCACCCGGTCCACCACCGACAACACCCCTACCGGTAACTGACAACACCTCCACCAACAATCGACAAATCACCATCAGTAACTATGGGTGCCACAATTGGTAACCTGCGCTCCCTCCGCCCGACATCACGCCCACGTTCGCGTGCCGTATGCCGCGGCAACCCCCCGCTGGCGGCCAACCTGCGGGAGGCTGTCGGTGTGCAGTGGAATGACCGGCCTCCGGGTGATCTCGACGAAGAGCTCACCGTCGAGCTGACGATCCGTCCGCATCCCGGACCGGTGTCCGGACGCGGGAGTCGGCCAGCGGACCCGGGGCGTGCCCGCCCCCGCCACGACGGTGTCGACCGAACCCCCGGCACCGGCCCCGAGGCCGGCGGCGGCTCCGGGCAGATCGCACCCGCCCTAGTCGGCGGCGCGTCGGCGCTGGGTGAGACGAGCGAGGCAGGCGAGGCCAAGGCTCGCCTGCGGGCCCGGCTACTGGTACAGCGCCGCGCATCCGTGGCCCTGCGTCGGGGCTCGCTGTCCAGGTCGGATGCGTCCCGACTGGCCAACCGCATCCAGCGGCTGCCCGAGGTGGAGGCCGCGCGGTGCGTGGCGGCGTATGTGGGGCTGCCCGGCGAGCCGGACACCGCCGAACTGCTCGATCGACTGCTGGCTCGCGGAGTGCGGGTGCTGTTGCCCGCCCTACGCGCCGATCTCGATCTGGACTTCCGGGAGCACGTCGGAACACTGGTGCCCGGCGCGCTGGGTACCCGCGAACCACCGGCGGCGGCACCCCGTGGGGTTCTCGCCGAGGCCGACGTGGTGATCATCCCGGCGCTCGCGGTCGACCGGACGGGCCGGCGTCTGGGGCGCGGTGGGGGCTCCTATGACCGGGTGCTGGCCCGGGTGGGCGCCGACGTTCCGGTGATCGCCGTCCTGCACGACCAAGAGGTTCTGGATGAGATCCCCATGGAGTCCCACGATCACAACGTGAAGATCATCATCACGCCGAGTCGTACGCTACGGTGCGAACCAACCGATGGCACCGGGGAACATCTCGGGCCCTCTACAAGCTAAAGTTGGCAGTCTCCACGTCAGAGTGCCAACTCCGGGAGGAGCACGTGCCTACCTACCAGTACCGCTGCACCGACTGCGGGCGTGACCTTGAGGCCGTACAGAGCTTCAGCGACGTATCACTGACGGAGTGCCCGGCCTGCGCCGGACGACTTCGTAAAGTGTTCGGTTCGGTGGGCGTGGTGTTCAAGGGCAGCGGCTTCTACAAGAACGACAGCCGGTCCAACTCCTCCGGCGGGTCCACGCAGCACCGCCCCAAGGACGTCGGCGACGCCACGGCCACGGGTGGCAGCAGCGAGGCGACATCCGGGGGGAGCACCAACAGCTCCGTCAGCTCGGACTCGTCGTCCTCGACCTCGTCGGGCGGCACCGCCACGGCCTCCTCGACGACGTCGACTCCGGCCTCCAGCACCGCGGCGGCCTGACCAGCCGCTGGATCCGCCCAAGGCGTCCGGGCATCTCGGCCTGGACGCCTTTGGCATGCCCGGACACCGAGCACCCAGCTCCTCCCCGCCGCGGCTCACCCACCGGCCCCCGGATGCGGTAACCGGGAGATGCCGGCGAGGGTTTCCAGATCTTGCGTCACACCATGACCTTGGAAGCCATCTCTTCAGGCCCGGCTACGGCCAGCCCGGAGTTCGGACTTACTCATCTAACGGAAGCCCTTCCGCCCCACTGGCGGCGTTTTTCGGCCACCCTGAACCGGCCGCGCCACCGGGGTGGCCCGGAGCCGCTGGTGCCGACAGATCTGACCTGATGCGGTGGCCTCGGCCGATGGCCGGGACGCCTACTGTTTGCGCCGCCGATAGTGCTCCACGATCCAGGCGTCTACCTCTCGCTTGGTAGCTGTTCAGCTCAGTTGAGCGGGTGTCTTGCGGATCTTGCCTGTTGATGGTTCGGCTGGTTGCCGGCCGGCGGGTCAAGATCGGCTAGTTTGTGGGGGTGGAGTCCGCGGGTCAGCCGAGCTACGAGGAGCTTGTGCGCCTGGTCGCGGACCAGGCCGCGCTGATCGAGCGGTTGACGGCACGGGTCGCTGAACTCGAACGCAGGCTTGGCGCGGACAGTTCGACGTCGTCGCGTCCGCCGTCGTCGGACAGCCCGTTCACGAAGGCACCGCAACGGTCGTCGCGGTCGTCGTCGGGCCGGCCACGAGGGAAACAGCCTGGTGAGCCCGGTCAGACCCGGAACATGGTCACCGACCCGGACGAGATCGTCGTGCTGGATCCGCCGTCGTGTTCCGGCTGTGGAGGGTCGCTCGCGGACGCGCCGGTGTTCGGGGTCCGCCGTCACCAGGTGTTCGACGTCCCGCCCCCGCCGCCACGGCCGCAGGTGACCGAGTACCGGGTCGTGGCCAGGGTCTGCCCGTGCTGCACGGCGACGACCGCTGCCTCCAGCCCGGCGGGAGTGACCGGCCGGGTCGGCTACGGGCCGGGTCTGCTCGCGCGGGCGGCGTGGCTGGTCTGCGCCCAGCACCTGCCGGTCCGCCGGGCCGCCCGGGTCCTGGCCGTCCTGGTCGGCGCCGCGGTCTCCACGGGCTGGGCTGCTTCGGTGCGGGGCCGGGCCGCCCGCCTGCTGGAGGCCGCGTTCCTGCCCCGGGTCCGTGAGCTGGTCGCCGCCGCGCCGGTCGCGCACGCGGACGAGACCACCGCCCGCGCCGACGGTCGGCTGCGCTACCTGCACGTGGCGTGCACCGACTACCTGACCGTGATGCACGTCGGGGACCGCAGCGCCGCGGCGATCGACGCCGGCGGGGTCTGGCCGGCGTTCACCGGCGTGCTGGTCCGCGACGGCTACGGCGGCTACACCCACCTGACCGGGGCGTTACACGCCTGGTGCGGCGCCCACCTGCTCCGCGACCTGCGTTCGGTTCATGACGGTGACCCGCCCGGGCAGGTCTGGGCCGACGCCCTGGCCACCACCCTGCTCGACGCCCACCACGCCGCGACCGCCGCCCGCGCGGCCGGTCACCCTGCCCTGGACCCGGCCACCCTGGCGGAGATCCGTAACCACTACCGAGGAGCGCTCGCCCGCGGCGAGACCGACAACCACGGGAAACGAAGCCCGCTCGCCACCGACGCCCGGACACTGATCCGCCGGTTCCACCGCTACGAGGACATGATCCTGCGGTTCGCGACCGACCTGACGGTCCCGTTCTCGAACAATCTCGCGGAACGCGACGTCCGCCCCGTCAAGATCCAGCAGCGGGTCTCCGGTGGCTGCTGGCGCACGCTCCAAGGCCTCGCGGACTTCGCCGTTGTGCAGTCCTACCTGTCGACCGCCAGCAAGTGGGGCGTCGACACCCTCGATGCCCTC
>NZ_JDWE01000079.1:0-11939 GCF_000685765.2 Frankia sp. BMG5.23 | reverse complement strand
CGGTGACAGACAGAACAGACACACCACCCAGGACACATCACCAGCGTCCTCGGTATCAGGAACTACACCCGACGTATCACGAAGAGCCCACAACCCCCCACCAGCANCCCGCGGACACTCCGCCCGACTCCCGCCACAGCCACGACACCGCCACACGGCGGAACCAGCCCCTCCACGCCATCGCCGAATACTTACCTTTATAGAGATATAAAAGTATGCACCCGGCGCTACTAGGTTCCTGTCGTCTAGCGATACGTCTTCCATCTCCAGCTCTACAGTCAAGCGCGATGGCTCATTCTGTGACTGTAGGGTTGCGAAAAAAGTCTCAGACTGAACTTCTGTAACGACACCCTCCCAGATGTCAAGTTCAGTGACCGACTCGAGATGGGGCGCTTGACCTGTATACCCTTGATTTGTAAGTACGGTCGTACCGCGATAGCTAACAGAATAGGCGGACTCATTGCCGCCCGGAGGTGACTCCATATACTTAATTTGATTACGATCTGCATGAATCGAAGAATCTGTTTCATGGATAGCTGAAGATGGTTTTTTTGGTACGCCTAGATAGGTTCCAATCTCGATCTTAACCGGATTGTTTGTAGTGGTCACGAGAAGCGATTCAGGCTTCACGGAATTCCCCCATATCCGCAAAGATTCTGACAATATCTGCTGAATCTGTCAGTGACGCCTGCCAGTTGCTGCGCAGAATTTCTGCGGCAATCTTTAGATGGCCCGGAGCGGGTGGAATTTCGAGGCTAGCCAAATTCTCCAAGCCGAAGAGCTCCTCCCTTGTGCTCGGCTGTCTGTCTACTTTTTTCAAAATATAGTGGTCGTTGCGTTCGACGAAGATTCCGCGATTAATCAGGTTCGATGGCTCGAATCTCACCTGTATGTAGCCTGCATACTCGTCCTTGCGTGAGCCGCGTACAGTCAGTCCGACGGTTCCCGGGAGCAGCATCGCCTGTTCCCAAATTTTTTTGGGCGCGACGGTGTCTCCGATCGAATGCCAACGCTCGATGGAGTCGATTTTGATATGAAAGCTTCTATTGATGCCAATGGCATTGACTGGAGAATCTTCTAGAATGCCGAAGATGCCGAGAGCCAGATCGCGAAGTCGGAGATACTCTGTCGGATCCGATGTACTCAGAGAGAAGGTATCTTCCGTAACCTGCACACTCAACCAGCCCGCAACAAAGATTGATATTTGTGGGGTAATGGCTTGTATCTCCGCCGATCTTGTCTGTTCTTCCCCTATAAGGTGATTTACAAGTAGCCAGCCTGGAGAAAATTTAGTCGGGTCGAATCTCCCGCGAACGACAAGCGCGAGAGATTCACTGGCGAACTCGGTCGGGCTCACCGCTCGCTCCATGTAACGCTGACACTGGCCGGAGTCTCATCGCGCACTATGGGATCTTATCCGGATCGAGGTCCTCAGCCATGCGGACTGGCTGTAGCTCGTCAGGCTGTTGCTGTCGATCTCCGGACCCCTGGTGCGGCGTAGGCGGCGACACGCCGGCGAGCATGGCCCGCCAGGGCCACGCGCAGCCGTCGCGCGGCGCAGCCCAGAAGTGGCCTTCTTGATCCTAAACAGACAGATTCGGCAGTCTCAACCGAGTACCGGTGGGCCGTCGGCGAGGTAGTCGCGGATGCGGATTCGGATGCTGTCGTGCATGGTCAGCTCGTCGAGGATGGCGGGGTCGTGGAAGTCGACAGCGGTGGACTCGTCGCTGACCTGGAGGGTTCCGCCGGTGATGGTGCAGGCGCAGCAGATGTTGAACTGTTGGCGGACCTCGCCGTCGTCGTAGGCGAAGACGTGGCCGGGGTCGGAGTAGATCCCGACGATGCGGTCGATCCGCACGTCGAAGCCGGTCTCTTCCTTGGTCTCGCGGATGACGCAGTCGGCGAAGGTCTCCCCGATGTCCATCTTCCCGCCGGGCAGTGCCCAGTTCCCGGAGTCGCTGCGCCGCTGCAACAGGATCCGGCCCTGGGAATCGGCGACGATGGCCGATCCTCCGACGACCAGGGAGTTCGCGGTGGGGGCGTTGGGGTCGTGGTAGTAGTCGACGCGGCCCATCGGGTCATGCCTCCCGGTCTGGTCGGGCCTCGTGCGGCCTGGTGGTGGGTGCGGTCCAGATGGCTTCGAACTGGTGGGCGTAGCTCTCGAAGAGGCCTGCGGGGCTGTGCCGCTTGAGGTGGAGCATGGGGTGTTGGAAGCCGTGCAGCTTGTACAGGTACGGCGTGACGAGCATCTGGTCGTCGAACCGGTAGAGCGCGTTGTACAGCGGCACCTGATGGAAGCGCAGCTCGACACCGGGGTTCGACAGCAGGGGCTCGAAGTGGCCGACGGTCGACCGGATACGTCCCGGGAGCGTCCCGCCCAGGTTCTCCAGCTCGTCGCGGGCGGCGACCTCAGCGCACTCCGGGTCCGCCAGGGCGATACGGACCCGCAGGCCCTGGGCGCACTTCTCGGCGAGGATGCGGGGTAGGTCGGGGTGCTGTTCGGGGAAGAACAGCATCGCGTAGCCCATGAGGTCGATCGTCGTCCCGGCGCGGTCCAGCAGGCGTGACCAGAGCTGGGATGGCGCGTCGGCGCGGCGGGCGTAGGCCGACATGATCTCGCTGGTCGCGAGTGAACCGGAGGCGCTGGCCGCGCTGGCTTCCGGCCACAGCTCCTCTTCGGAGCGGCCGAGTGCGTCGGAGGCCTTCCACCGGTGCCGCGGGTGAGGAAGGCGTCCCTTCAACCAGCGCTGCACGGTCTTGGGGTCCACGCCGACTGATCGCGCAAGGGACTCGATCTCCATACCGCTCGATGCCATGGCCACCCGCAAGTGCTCGTTGGTTCCCTGGGCCGCCACTGTCACACCCTCCCGCTGGGGACGTTACGGACAGCATCATAGACGTCCCAAACGTCCCCGATCGGCGGTGGGGACGTCCCGTCATTTGATCGACGCTCAACGTCACCACAAAGTGCGCAGCGGAGCAGGACGGATGGCGAGGGGAGCCACTGCCCATGAAGGCGGAAGAACCGGTCTACGGGCTCGTGCGGTTCGAGGGCGACGGCCAACGGGTGAAGGAGATCGTGGTGGCGTTCGAGACCGCGGGCGCGGCCGACCGGTACGCCCGTGAGGTCGGCTGGTCGGAGTACGGCGTCGGCCCAGTGCGGTTCCCCGCGTCGGTCCAGGCAGCCGATGTTCCCGCGGCGGTGGCCTGATGGGCGGCACCAGGCAAGCGACGATCGCGGCGGCGTACCGGTCGTACGTGCTGGCCCTGCTCGACCGGGATGCCGCCTACGACGACAACCCGAAAGGCGACCCGCCGCTGACCCTCGCGGACTACCGGCGGGCTCTGGTCACGGTTCTCGCGCTGGACCCGTCACCGCTGCTCGTCGCCGGACGATGGGTCACCGACCCGGAGGCCACGGCCTTCACAACGGGACAGCAAGCGGGGCTCGACGGCGCCGTCGTCGCCATCGGCGAGACCTGGCGTCCGGAACTCCTCCGCCGGTTCGACGACGACACTCCGGAGCACTCGGCGGACACCGGTGCCGCTGTCGGTGTCGCCATGGCCGCACCCACGAGCCCGGGGCCGATGACGTTGGCGCTGGCTGTTCACCACGGCCTGCTCTCCTCCCCGGCGGCCACTCCGCCGTCATACGGCACGCCTCCACCCCCTACGACGCCTGGCCACAGCTCCGGGCGGCTGCTGGTCGTCGACGGTGACGGGGAGGTGGTGGGCTCGTTCGCCCGGTCGGAGTTCGCCCGTGCGCATGGATGGGCGCATGTGCGGGTGGCAGAGCCGCTGACCCGGCGGCCGGTGTGGATCGAGGATCTGGAACGGCGGGAATCCTGGCGGATCGACACCGGCTCGTGCGTGCATCAGCGGTGGGCGCCGGTTTCCTCGTCGACTCTGGGCGCGGGCTGCTCGATTGGCGCGGCGGCGGCCATACCTCCAGTGGATGACGGCCATACCAAGTAGGGATGGGCGAGCCAACCGTTTATACCGGGTCACAATACATTGACGGTATAACTGTTGTCACGCGGATGGTTACGCACGTAGTGTCCATTATGCCCACGAGACGGAGCGGGCTCCGTGTGGGTGGAGCTGGCGCGGCCATGGCTGGGCGGCCCTCGTAGACGTCCCATCGGCGGGACGGGGGGGTGTGGTGTCCGGCGGCCGGACGGCCTGCTCCCTTCCTCCGTTCGGTCTGCCCTGCCTTGTGGGAGTGGTCGCCCGTGCCCTCGTTCGTTCCCGCCCCGCCCTCGTCCGCTCCTGCCCCGTCGTCTGTTCCCGCTCCCTCGGTCGGCTCGTCGCGGGTCGACCGTGCCCGGATGCCGCTCGCTCGCCAGGTCGTGGAGGCCGTGGCGGTGGAGAACGGGGTGTGCATCCGCCCGTTGGCCATGCGCCGCGTCGACACGACCACCGGGGAGACCTCGGTGCACGCCGTGCCCTGCGGGGCGACCCTGGCGAGCAAGTGCCCGCCGTGCGCGGAGCGGGCGCGCAAGCTGCGGATGGCGCAGTGCAAGACCGGCTGGCACCTCGACACCGAACCCCTGCCCGACCCGGACCCGCCCACCGACGACATGAAGACGCTCGCGACCTTCCGCGCCGACCTGGAGGTCGTCCGGGAGCAGGCGGAAGCGGAGAACGACCCGACCGGCGTCGCCGAGATCGACGAGCTGATCGGCCAGGTGGACGCGGAGCTGTCCGCCCTCGGCGTGCGGGGCAAGGCGGCATCGGACGAGCGGGAGCGACCGCGGCGGGTGCGGTCCACGAAGCGGCGGCAGGACGTGCCGGATCTGCCCCGGCTGCCGGTCGATCGGCGCACGGTCGGGCGGACGTTCACCGCACCGGACGGCACCGTCTGGCGGCCCTCGCTGTTCCTCACCCTGACCTGTGACAGCTACGGGCGGGTGCACTCCGACGGCACCCCCGTCGACCCGGACGCCTACGACTACCGGCGGGCGGCGCGGGATGCGCTGCATTTCCCGAAGCTGGTGGATCGGTTCTTTCAGAACCTGCGCCGTGCGGTCGGCTGGAACGTCCAGTACTTCGCCACCCTGGAGCCGCAACGGCGGCTGGCACCGCACCTGCACGCGGCGATCCGCGGGACGATTCCCCGGGCGGTGGTCCGCCAGGTCGCGGCGGCGACGTATCAGAACGTCTGGTGGCCGAACTGCGACCACCCGAAGTACGACCCGGATCGCCCACCGGTGTGGGATGACGGCCAAGGCGGCTACGTCGATCCCGGCACCGGGGTACTTCTGCCGTCCTGGGATGACGCCGTAGATGCCATCGGCGAAGACGACAAACCCGCGCATGTGGTCCGCTTCGGCCCACAGGTCCGCGTGGACGGGGTCACCGCGGACTCCCGCACCGCGGGCAGGCTCATCGGCTACCTGACGAAGTACCTGACCAAGATCCTCGACACCTGCCATGCAGCCGACACCGACGCCCGGCAACGGCACGTCGACCGGTTCGCGGACGCGCTGCGGCACGAACCCTGCTCCCCCGTCTGCGCGAACTGGCTGACCTACGGCGTCCAGCCGCGCAACGCCCGGCCCGGCCTGGCTCCCGGCCGGTGCAACGGCAAGGCGCATCGCCGCGAGACGCTTGGGTTCGGCGGACGCCGCGTCTTGGTCTCCCGCCAGTGGTCCGGCAAGAGCCTGGCCGATCACAAGGCCGACCGACGTGCGTTCGTCGCCGCTCTCCTCGAAGCGGCCGGTCAGAAGATCGACCAGACCCGGCACGCCTGGCAGCTCCTGCGCCCCGGCGACCCGGGCACACCCCGGCGCGATCACCTCATCCTGCGCGCGGTCGCCGAACGGAACACCTGGCGCTCGCAACTGCAAGCAGCACAGCAAGCGGCGACAACAGGGTCCGGCGCAGTTCCCGGCCCGCGACCACCCGACCCCACCTCACAGAGAGGACACCAGGAATTCCGCGCAGCCTGACCGTGCAGGAAAGGAAACAGCCCATGCCCCGGCCTGGAAACAGTGCTCGCAACGTCTCAGCCCTTCCGGAGAGGAGTGAGCGGCTGTGGTCGGCCGAGGAGACAGCCGAGTACCTCGGCGTTCCCGTCTCGACGCTGTACCAGTGGCGGCACCGGCGCATCGGCCCTCCCTGCTACCGCGTCGGCCGGTGGCTGCGCTACGACCCGGCCGATATTCGGCAGTGGCTCGACACCCAGAAAGCGGCGTGAGATGGCGAGTGTGAAGAAACGTCCCGACGGGAAATGGCGGGCCCGGTACCGCGACCCGTCCGGCAAGGAACACGCCCGGCACTTCGACCGGAAGGTCGACGCGGAACGCTGGCTCGCAGGCGTCGAAACGGCGAAGACCCGCGGCGAGTGGGTCGACCCGGCCCGCGCCCGGATCACTGTGGAGGACTGGTCGCAGCGGTGGGCGGGCACCCTCGGCCAGCTGAAGCAGACCACCCGCGCCCGGTACGCCGGTCTCCTGCGGCGGCAGGTGCTCCCGCGCTGGGGCCGTACGCCGCTGTCCGCCGTCTCGCACGCGGACGTGGCCACCTGGATCACCGAACTTTCGGCAGACGGCCTGTCGGCGTCGTCGGTCCGGCAGGCGTATCGGGTGCTGTCGCTGATGCTCGACCTGGCGGTGAAGGACAACCGGATCGTCCGCAATCCGGCAAAGGGCGTGCGGCTGCCACCGGCCCGGATCCCGGACAAGCTCTTCCTCGACCACGGCCAGGTCGACGCGCTCGCCGTGGCCTGTGGCGAGACAGACGGGTTGGTGATCTACACGCTGGCGTACACCGGCCTGCGCTGGGGTGAGCTGGCCGCACTGCGCGTCCGGCGGATCAACCTGCTGCGCCGTCGCCTGGAGGTCGCCGAGTCGGTGACGGAAGTGGAAGGGCATCTCGTCTTCGACACCCCGAAGAGTCACCAGTGCCGCAGCGTCCCCATCCCCCGATTCCTGGCCGATGCGCTCGCCCAACACCTTGCCGGTAAGGGGCCTGACGACCTCGTCTTCACGGCGCGCGGTGGCGGGGTGCTGCGCAACAACAACTTCCGCCGGGACGTCTTCGACCAGGCGGCGATCGACGAGGGCCTTCCCGGGCTCACCCCGCACGAGCTGCGCCACACCGCGGCGTCGCTGGCGGTCGCGGCCGGCGCGAACGTCAAGGCGGTACAGCGGATGCTCGGCCACGCCTCGGCGGCGATGACGCTCGACGTCTACGCCGGGCTGTTCGCGGACGACCTCGACGCGCTCGCGGACCGCCTCGACCAGGCCGCCGGGGCGGCACGGCCCCACGGAAACCCCACGCTTACGTCCGCCAGCAGCGCGGACGGCCTGCGGACACCTGCGGACTCAGTGCGGACCAGCCATGATCGAAAGCCCGCCAGGGCGCGTCACGGGCCGACGAAAAAGCCTGCCTGACCTGCGGTGATGCGATTGTGGGGCGGGTGGGGCTCGAACCCACGACCGACGGATTAGCAATCCCATTGATTCGTTATCCGTCGCTACTCGCGAAAACATGCTGATACCTGCGGATTATGCTTGCAGGCAAGCATCGTCATTTGCCGCCATTCACCCTTATTGATCACTCAAAGTACGGGGTAAGTACGGGACGATCAGGCTAGTATGAGGGCGTTCGTTCCACTCCCGAAGGATGCGGCGGTGTGGCATGGCTCGTCCCAGTCTAGATCTCGGTGTCGGCGGAAAGATCTTCTACAGCGCCACGGCGAAGGGCTCCCGGGCACGCTGCTTCTACCGCGACCATGACGGGGTACGCCGCGAAGTCGAACGCGGCGGCACCTCCAAGGCGGCGGCCACACGGGCACTGAAACTCGCGCTGCGTGACCGGCTGCGGGTCGCGGTCGGCGACGGCGACATCACACCGGAGACGACTATGAAGGTCCTCGGTGAGGCGTGGTTTGCCGAACAGCAGAAGAAAGACCGCTCTCCCAACACCCTCGCGGCCTACCGCACCACCCTCGACCGGCACGTCTACCCCGCACTCGGCGGAGTGAAGGCCCGACAGGTCACGGTCGGAACCGCGGACCGGTTTTTCAGCGCGGTCACGACCAAAAGCGGCCCCGGTGCGGCGCGGATCGCGCGAACAGTGCTGTCCGGCATGTGCGCGATGGCCGCCCGGCTCGACGCAATGGACCGCAACGTGGTCCGCGACGCCGGGCAGATCACCCGACCGGAACCGAAGCCGGTATCCAAGGCGCTCGGCGCAGCCCAACTGCGGCAGTTGCGGGCGCTGCTCACCTACGACGAACGGGCGCGGCGCCGCGACATCCCCGATCTTGTGGACATGCTCATCGCCACCGGCGCGCGCATCGGGGAGGTATGCGGGATCGTCTGGGACGCGGTCGACCTGGACGCGGGCACCGTGGAAATCCGGTCCACCGTGGTGCGGATTACCGGCCAGGGTCTGATCAACAAGCCTCGTCCGAAGTCGAAGGCGGGCCACCGGCTGTTGCTACTCCCGGCCTGGGCCGTGGCCATGCTGCGCACCCGCCACCACGGACAGAACAGTGACGAGGTGGTGTTCCCCGCGCAGATGGGCGGCCTACGCGACCCGAGTAACACTCAGGCCGACATCCGCGACGCCGTGAACGATGCCGGCTTCCCCGGCCTGACGTCCCACCTGTTCGGCCGCAGGTCCGTTGTCACCCTCCTCGATGGGGATGGGCATACCCCCCGCCAGATCGCCGATGTCCTCGGCCACGCCAACCCGTCCATCACCCTGTCCACCTACATGGGCCGGAAGGTCTCGAACCCCGGCGCGGCGGAAACCCTCGCGGTCCTGGCCATATGACCCCAACCGCTAATCTGGAGCCCTTCGGTCTCCGCGGGCCGTCCACCGTCCCGACCGCGTACACCCGCCCGATCCATGCCGTGAAGATGCCAGAGCCCTTTGTGAGGGAATCTTATGTGTTCACAACCTAAAGCGAATTAGCGATGATGTAGGTACACAACAAAGCGGCCCGGAACGGTGCGCCAACACCGCAACCCGGGCCTGAGCCCCGAACCCCTGCGACCACAGGAGTACGTGACCTATGGCCATCATGCCACCACCACATGACGGGTGGACACCCACCATCAACCCGATGATCACAATCGTTCCGTCGTACCGTCCGATTGCGGTCGACGTCCACACGTGGGACGGGCACGACGGGATGAAGCTCGAAGCTGTGCTGATGTTGCCGGGCCTCGACCTGCGTCTGATCGACGGTGTGAGCGATGTGAACGCGGCTGCCTACTGGCTGCAAGTGGCTCAAGCCGTGCTACTGGCGGCGGGACGCCTGCTCCGGCGTGCCCAGACCCCGATACCGGACGATGAGCTAGCTGCCCAGACTCACGCGTTGGGTCCGCTGGTGCGTCTACTCGGCCTGTTCCAAACCCCCCGGATGTCACCGGATGACTACGCCCATCTCTACACGCTGCTACGCACGGTAGACGACGCGATGACCGCTCGCCGTGCCGCGCTGCCCACCGAGAACGCCCCGACCGACAATGGAGCGGGGCAGACCTGGGCGACGATCGCCTGTGCGGCGCTCGACGCTGCGATGCGGGCGTACGGGACGACGGAGGATGTATCCGGCGACGAAACCCCGCCCGACCGCGGCCCACGCCGCGACGTGATGCACCTACTGTGGTCTCTGACACACATGGCTAAGGACACAGACACGACCCTCGACGAACTTGACACCATGAATCGTCTACTTCAGACCGTTCAACAAACGGTAATCCTCGGTCAGCAGCCCTAGGCCGCGTCTGTCCTGGGTAGCTGCCACACCCGGCGGCTACCCAGGACCCGGGTCCGTAGTCCTGGCCCCCGGTGAGCTGCGCTGGCTCTCGTCACTCGACCGGTTTCAGTGACCATCCTTGACGCCTGACCCGGGTTGCTCCGTGGGCAAGCCTGCTCGTCCTGCGGGTGCGCTCTGCGCACTCGTGGGGCGAGTGGGCGCGGCAGCACTGCTTCTAACCCACACCCCTCGACCGGTGACATTCCCTGATCTCCTCGACGCTCCGAACGGGTGGCCGGGCCGACGCGCCCGGGTGGGGTGCCGACCGAAGGGAGGCGGGGCCCCGCCCGGCGCGCGGCGGGTCCGGACGGGTCCTGTTCGGCGCGGCGCGTGCGGCACATGTGACACGAACCACCCGGCGCCCCGAAGGGGCGCCCTTGAGGAAGTACAGAACATTAGCGACGATCAAACATCGTTGCTGTTTATGCAGGTTATCCGGTTAGACGAGGTCGATGGGCCTGTTGCGGCTGATCCGCCAGGTGTGGGCCTCGTCGGCCAATGATCGAATCGCGGGATAGTCGCGGTCAGTCACGGCGAGGACGACGTTGACCCGGCTTGCGATGTGAGCGGTCTGGAACGGGCCAGCGAGACGCAAACTTTCGCGGGCAAGTGCGGCCACCCTGTCAAGATCCGGTGACTTGCTCCGTGCAACGGCTACTGCCTCATCCGCGCGGAACACGGACGTCCGTGAGCTACTGCCCTGCTCGATGGCGGGTCGGACGTCGGCCGTTACCTCCATGAAGCGGCCTATCTCGCCAAGGCGGGAATACACTCGGCCGACGTCGAGAGAGAAGATCGGCAATCCGATGCTGGTAAGGCTGTCAACGACGGTACGATGATCCTCTCGCGGGCCGCGCTCGTCTGGAGTCAGCCTGCTAACGATGCTTTCGGCCTCGCTGACGGCCGCGTCAACTCCTCGGATGTCGCCATGGGCGGCGCGGGCCCCGGCAAGGCTGCCCACCAGCAAGATAGCCCGTTGTGGTCCGCTGGGTGCGTGGCGCAGGCCGTCGAGCGCGTACTGTTCGGCTCCGGCGGGGTTGCCGGCGTAGTCCTCGATGGTGGCCTGCATGAAGCGCGTCCAGGCGATCAACTGATTGTCTTCGAGGAGTTCGCCTCTGCGGTGGGCTTCCCGCAAGGACAGCCGGGCGTCGGTGGTGTGTCCGGCGTTGTTCTCCAGCCATCCGCGGATGCCGGTGGCGACACCGGATACGCGCCAGACCCGGGCCTGGTCGGCGGGCCGTAGCGGGTATTGGGCGGTGATGGCGTCGGTGAGCTGCTGCAACGCGATGGCCCGGCGCAATGTCTCGGCGGGGGGATGGTGCAGGTAGTCGGCCACCACGGCCTGTAGGGCCCCTTCGGCCGCGGATGCCGCGCCGCTGCCGGCGGTGGCGCGTTCCAGGATGGCCAACCTGTCGGCGGGCGCGATCATCGCTGCGGCTGTGCCGGTGGCGGTGAGTCCTATGGCTGCGGCGGTGAGGCTGAGTAGGTCTCTGCGGTTCGCGGTCTCCACCCCCTCGGTCTGCGGCGTGGGCTGGTGTTGTGAGGGTATCCCGGCTAGCGGTGGTGTAACAGACCCCGCATGATCGTCTTTGTGTTCGTGGGGGTAGGGGTAGCGGAATCCGAGTTCGGGTTCGCTGGCCTGGAAAAAGTGGCAGTAAGCCGCCTGGTAGGACGTGCCGGGGAAGTTGACGCCCCGCTCGTGCTTGCTGATCATCTCGGGGCCGGCGGCCGGTGGGGTGAACCCCGCTTCCTTGGCCACGACAGGGTCAATGTTGGCGATCTTGTCGGCGAGGGCGGCCCGGCTCAGTCCGAGTTGTTCGCGGTGGCGGCGTAGCTGGCCGGGGTTCCATCCCGGGTGTGTGCTGGGCTGAGGGGGCATGACGTCTCGCTTCCCTGGTTACCGGATTTCCCGGGAGAAAGCGTAGCCGGATGCTTACTGCTATCCGGTGATGTCGGTGGGCCTTGTCTGGCGTGTTTCCTGGTGGACCACATGTTTTCTGATCGTTTGCCGGATGAATACCTGATCGTTTGCCGTTCGGCTGCCGGTTCGGGCGCGGGAACGGTCGTCTAGGCCTGTCTTTCGCACATGGGGTTTCGATGCGTTGACCGACCTGATTGTCGATCAAGGTGGTCTGGTTGGGTCGACGCCGAGGATGTCGAG
>NZ_JDWE01000078.1:0-12236 GCF_000685765.2 Frankia sp. BMG5.23 | reverse complement strand
GTAAGTAGTCGGAAGTCGCGTGGGGGAATGCTGACGGGCGGTGTCACCGGGTGTGACACCGCTGGAGTCGGGCTGGCGTGGCTGGGTCAGCCGGGAGGCTTCCTCCAGCGGGCGAGGTCGTCGGGGTTGGCAGCCCAGGGCAGGAACCGGTCGAGGTCCGTCCCGGTGGGTGCTCTGGCGCCGGCGCGACCGCAGGCGTCGAGGTAGTCGGCCAGGTAGGTCAGTGGGTTGAGGCCGTGCAGGTCGGCGGTCGCGGTGACGGTGAAGATCGTGGCGGCGCGGCGGGCGGCGTCGTCGGTGCGGGAGCCGCCGGTGTTCCGCCGTGTGATCACCGGTTTGCGGATGATCCTCTCGGCCGGGTTGTTGTCCAGACCGATCATGGGATGGTTGCGGTGGGCGACCAGCCCGGTCCACTCCCGGTCCATCGTGGCCAGCGCCCTGCGCGCGGGTTCGGGCAGGCCGGGGGACGCCATGTGCTCGCGGCGGGCGGTGTCGATCGCGTCGATCGCGCGGTCCCAACCGGTGTAGGCGGTCGCGAGACGCCGCTCGGCCGGCGGGCTCGGGGCCGTGATCGCCGCCTGCCAGGCGGCGGCGAGTTCGGCGTGCGCCGCGTAGAGCGCGGCGATCCGCTCGCGCCACTGCCGGGCCCAGATCCCCAGCTGCGCGGGGTTCGCGTCGCCCGCGCGCAGGAAGTACCGCCGGACGTGGACCCAGCAGAACAGGTTGACGATCCCGTCCGCCTTCGCCCCCGCGGACGCGTAGACGGCGTAGAAGTCCGAGGAGATCACCAGCCGGCGCGGGCCGCCGGCGCCGTCGCCCGTCAGCTGCCCGGTCTCGGCATCGATCCCGACATGGTCGGCGAGCACCGCGGCCGAGCGGGTCGGGTCCATCACGAAACACACCGAGTCCGGCCCCAGGAACACCCACAGCCACCAGCGCGCCGAGCCGTCCCCGCCGGTCGGGGTGAACACCCGCCAGGTCGTCTCGTCGGCGTGCAGGTGCCACGCCCCCCGCGACCGCCCGNCGATCTTCTCCGCGAGCGGGGCGAGTAGGTCGCCGACCTGGGCGCACGCCCCGGTCAGCGTCGCCGGCGAGATCTCCGCCCCCTGCCGGGACAGGCCGGTGACCAGTGAGTTCTGGGAACGGCCCGCGACATAGCGCTCCACGACCAGCAGGGCGAGGAACCGGTGCGTGAACAGACCCTTCCCGATCGCCTTCGACGGGCCCGGCGCGGTCACCGTCACCGGCCCCCCGCACCGGCAGCCTCGCCGGTAGCGGCGACGCCGCGTGACCCGCAGCCGCACCGACACCACCCAGTCGAGCTGCTCGACGACGTGCTCACCCCACGGCGTGAACGACGCCCCGCACGACGGGCACGTGTAACCCCCGCCCTCGAAGTCGCCGTCGACCTCGTCACGCGCCAGGTGGTCGTAGCTGCGCCGGCCCGAACGCGCCCCCGGCCCCCGCGGCCGGCCCGTCGACCCACCAGCCCCCTCACCAGCCGCCCCGTCCCGACCATCACCGCTGTCCCCTGCGCCGGCGCAGGCCGGCGGCCCGCCCGACGCGCGCTCCGACGACCGGCCGAACAGCATCCGACGCAACGTCGCCAGTTCCGCCCGCAACGCCTCAAGCTCGGCCGCGGCCGCGGTCTCCCGCGCGAGCAGCCGGGCATGCTCCGTCCCCAGCTCCGCGAGCTCGACTCGCAGACGGCCGTTCTCCACCAACACATCCGCCAGCGCCTCACCACCAGCAACGCCGCAAACACCCGACTCGACAACCGCCACGCACCACAGCAAACCATCCCGACCAGCGAACCATCACCCACGGAGACCATCAGGCCACACCCAGCCCCCGCAGCCACCGCCAACGTCGATCAACTCAACGGGACTTCCGACTACGTACCGGGAGGCTGCCATGGTGAACGCGTCGATGATGAGCTCGGTGCGCATGTGGTTGGCCATCGACCAGCCGGCGACTTTACGGGAGTAGAGGTCGATGACGGTGGCGAGGTAGAGCCATCCTTCGCCGGTACGGATGTACGTGATGTCCCCGACGAGCTTCTCGCCCGGGCGGGTGGCGGTGAAGTCGCGGCGGACGTGGTCGGCGGGCGGCGGGGTCTGGTCGGGGATGGTGGTGCGACGGTAGGCCCTGGGCTGGCAGGCTTTCAGCCCCGCACGGCGCATGATCTGCCGGGCGAGGCGGACGGAGACGCGCAGGCCGGAGGCGGTCAGGGCGGCGGCGATCCGCCGGGCGCCGTAGGTCTGGCGGGAAACGGCGAACACCGCCCGCACGTGGGTGTCGAGGGTGGTGTGCCGACGGGTCCGGGCCGACGCCGGCCGCCGAGACCAGTCGTAGAAACCGGATGTCGACACGGCCAGCCACAGGCACATCTTGGATACCGGGTAGTTGTCCTTCTCCGCAGCGATCAGTTCGTACTTGTCGATCACTGATGGCGTTGCGCGAAGAAGGCGGCCGCTTTTGAGAGGAACTCGCGCTCCATCCGGAGTTCCCGGTTCTCCTTTTCCAGCTCGTGGAGCTGGGCCCGCTCGGACATCGACAACGGTTCTTCTTCGTTGTGGTGTGCCCGCCGCCAGGTCGCGACCCAACTCCCCAATGTTCCTTCGTTGATACCGAGATCTTTCGTGACCGCCGAGGTGGGGCGGCCCGAGTCGATGACGAGCTTCACCGCCTCGTCCTTGTACTCGGGTGTATACCGCCTGCGTGACTGACTCATTGATCTCCTCCGTTCACGGATCAATTATCCCTCATAGGGATCACTGTCCGAAGAACGGGGCCCACCTCAGGACGAGTACTGGTGATCGTCGACCAGCCCGCGAGCATCGGCGCCCTCGCGATCGCGGTCGCCCGCCAGATGGGCCTGGACGTCGCCTACCTGCCAGGGCTCACGATGCGCCGCCTGGCGGACCTGCACCCCGGCGAGTCCAAGACCGACGCCCGCGACGCCTACGTCATCGCCGACGCCGCCCGCACCCTGCCCCACACCCTGCGCCGGGTCGGGACCGACGACGAGACCCTCGCCGGACTCACCGTGCTGGTCGGCTACGACAGCGACCTCGCCGCCGAAGCCACCCGGCTCACCAACCGGTTACGCGACGCCCTGCTGCACATCCACCCGGCCGCGGAACGCCTGCTGGGCAGCCACATCCATCGACCCGGCGTCCTCGAACTCCTCGCCGACGCGCCCACCCCGACCGCCTTGCGGCAGCTCGGCGAGACCGGCATCGCCACGACGATGCGTCCACGCTCGCCGCGGCTCGCCAAGACGCTGCCCGGCCAACTGGTCCGTGTCCTCGACGAGCAGACCGTGGTCGTGCCCGGCACCGCCGCGTTCGGCCCGGTCATCGCCGGCGTCGCCCGCAAACTTCTCGGCGTCCTCGACGAACGCGCCGATCTCGCCCAGGACGTCGAAGCCACCCTGGAGGCGCACCCTCTTTCCGAGGTCCTGGTCTGGATGCCCGGTGTCGGGGTCAGGACCGCCGCCAGCCTCCTGACGATCATCGGAGACATCGCCGCGTTCCCGACCGCCGCGCACCTCGCCGCCTACGCCGGCCTGGCTCCGGTCACCCGCCGTTCCGGCAGCTCGATCCGCGGCGAGGTCCGCTCCCAACGCGGGAACCACGCCCTGAAATCAACCCTGTTCCTGTCGGCGTTCGCCAGTCTCAGCGACCCGACCAGCCGGGCCTACTACGACCGCAAACGTGCCGAAGGCAAACGGCACAACGCCGCCCTGATCTGCCTCGCCCGCCGCCGCGTCGACGTCCTCTACGCCATGATCTGCGACCGCAAGCCCTACCAGCCGCCCGCTACCAACCCCGCGCCCGAGCCGGCCCGCGCCGCTTGACAACGCCATAGAGACACCCCCCACGGCTCGCAGGCTCGTCGCGCAGCTACGCAGCGACACTCCCACCCAGATCGAAGGCATCGGGGATCAAGCGACCGACGTCAGCTGAACCCTCTGGGAAAGACATGCCGTAGACCGCTGTGGATATCGATGCCGCCCGGCGGGAGAGTCAGGAGTAGAGTCAGCAATGTGTTGCGGCATGTGCGTGGAACCCGTTACGTAACGCCCCTGCGGGAGGGTGGCTCCCTGCCAGGTCTGGTCGAAGCCGACGACGACGGCATATACGTCGTCAAGTTTCGCGGGGCGGGGCAGGGAAGCGCGGCTCTGGTCGCCGAGATCGTGGTTGGGGAGCTGGGCCGGCGGCTCGGTATCCGGGTACCCGATCTGGTCGTTCTCACCGTCGATCCGGAGATTGCGCGGCGGGAGCCGGACCAGGAGGTGCAGGAGCTGCTACGGGCGAGCGCAGGAGACAATCTCGGAATGGATTTCCTCCCCGGGTCCATAGGCTACGACGGCGCCAGTTGGCAACCGCCGGCCGAGGAGGCCGCGAGAATCTTCTGGCTGGACGCACTGACCGCGAACGTGGACCGGAGCTGGTCCAATCCGAATCTCCTGGTCTGGCATCGTGCACTGTGGGCCATCGATCACGGGGCTGCCCTGGTCTTCCAGCATTCCTGGCCGTCGGTGAGCACCTGGGCGGCGCGCCGCTACGACCTGTCGGAGCACGCGCTGACAGTCCTCGTCAAGGATCTCTCGCCGGAGGCGCTCGAACAGCTCGACTCCGAGCTCGCGGCCGTGGTCACTCGCGACCTGCTCGCGGAGGTGACGGCATTGGTCCCCGATTTGTGGTTGCTGGGCATGAACTCCGTCCAGCCGGGCGAAGCCGATGCCGCCGCCCTGCGGGAACGGTATGTGGAGTACCTGCTCGCGCGTCGTGCCGGCGACCGCGGCTGGTGGCCTGGCGCGGGGAGGTGATCGCCGTGCCGGAATCATTTTTCGCATTTGACTATGCTCTTCTGTTCGCTGTCCCAAGGGTCGACCGGGGCGAGCGGATAAACGTCGGTGTACTGCTCTACAGTCCTGCCGCGGAATTTTTGGCCGCGGCGATCAACGTTGATACCGAACGACTCAGAGCGCTGGACTCCAATGCCGACGTGGAGCTGATCCAGGCAGCGCTGAATTTTATCCAGATGGTGTGTGCCGGTGATCCCGCCGCCGGCCCGGCCGCCACGAGATCGGCGCGGGCACGCTTCGGCTGGCTCACCGCGCCGCGCAGCACAGTCGTTCAGCCCGGCGCCGTGCATGGCGGTATCACCGCCAAGCCGGAGGTAGAGCTGGACCGGCTGATGGACCGCATGGTCCGGTGAACGGGCTCTGACCGCGGATCGACCACACCTGCCACGGACAGCCGGCGGTGCTCTGGTTCGAAGGCCGAGGGAACTGGTCTGTGCCCAGGAACTCTCGGGCGGGCCGCGGATTCGCCGGGTCGGCGAATCCGCGGCCCGCCTGGCCAACACGCCCGATCGTCCGCTCTCAGGGCCCGCCGCGCCGGGCGGGTAGCAGAAAGAGCAGACAGAACACGACGGCGAGCGCACCCACGATCCACCACAGGGTCTTGACGAATCCGGAGACGAATACCTCCGCGTACACCTTAGCCAAGGCGTTCGTCAGAGTCCCACGATCGGTGACGCTCACCCGCCCGCCGCAGTCAGCGGGGACAAGACTGAGGTCAGGCTGGTGGATATCGCACCGACGCAGCTCGGCCATCAGCCGAGTCACCTCGCCGGAAGAATGCCCCTGGCTGACCAGGGCCTGCTGGACCTGCGACGTCACCCGGTCGGTCCGGGCCGGCTCGCCGGTGGCGAGGGCGGAGAAGAACAGCCCACCGATCAGCGCGACGCCCACTGCCGCGCCAAGCTGGCCGGTCGCGTTGATGATTCCGGAGGCCGCGCCGGCTTCGTGCGGCGGCACATCGATCAGGATCATCCCGGTCAGTGGCGCGACCAGCAGGCCCATGCCCGAACCGATCAGCAGCAGGGACGGGGCAGCATGCCATGATGTCACGGTGGTGGCGAAGTGATGCGCCGTCCACACGTAGGAAAGAACACCCGACGTCATCACCGCCACTCCCACCATGAGGCAGCGACGGCCATACTTCGGAAAAATGTAGCGTACCGCGAGTCCGCCAGCCATGGGAACAGCGATGGAGAACGGAATCGTGGTCAGACCGGTATGCAGTGCCGACCAGCCCAGACCACCCTGCAGATAAACCGTCCAGGTGATGAAGAATCCAGCCGGCACGCAGCTGAACAACAGTTGCGTGCCGACGCCGACAGAAAAGCTGCCAGTTTTGAAGAGGTTCAACGCCAACAGTGGCGAATCGTCACGGCGCACCTTTTCCCGTTCATACCGTAGGAACAGCGCGAACACTGGGACAGCGATTACCATGGCGACAATGCTCCACGTCGGCCAGCCCAGCTCGCGCCCCTGCACAAGCGGAAAAAGCACGAGCAGCAGCCCTACGGCGACGAGGATCATCCCTATCCCGTCGGGCCGGCGAGCATGCGGGGACCTGGATTCCCGCATCCACGCCGACGCTGCCACCAGCGCTACCGCGCCGACGGGGAGGTTGACCGCGAAAATGCTGCGCCATTCGAGGCCGAACGGGTTCCACTGGAGCAGAAGACCACCGACGAGCGGTCCCGCGACGATCGCTAGGCCCACGATGCCCGCGTATAGGCTGACGACCTTGCCGACTTCTTCCCGAGCAAAGCTGACGTGGATGATCGCCAGTACCTGCGGCACCATGACGGCCGCAGCGCCCCCCTGGACCACCCGGGCGCCGACGAGGAATTCCGGACTCTGCGCAATCGCGCACATTCCGGACGCCGCCATAAACCCGGCGACACCGGTCAAGAACATTCGCTTGCGACCGAAAATATCTCCCAGTCGACCTCCGGTTATCAGCATCACAGCGAAGGCGAGAGTATAGCCCGCGTTCATCCACTGGATGGACGTTGGCGACGCCCCGAGATGCTGCTGGATGTTCGGAATAGCCACCGTGACGATGTTGTTGTCAAGCAGGTCCATGAACGTGGCGACGAGCAGGACCGCGAGAGCCCACCAACGCCTCGGGTCGGGTGCGGGCTGGGCCACCTGCAGTACCGGCTCGGACGGCCAGGTGGTCCGCTCAGTATCGACCATGATCTTCCTGTTCTGCGGAATTCCGCCTCAGCGCCGCTCCCGCGCTGGCCGGTTGATCTTCATACTGTCCATGTCCGTCACTCCGAATCGGAGGTCGCGATAGCCGCAGCCGATCTCGTCGAACCTTGCCATCAGCCGTTCTTCGGCGGCATCCTGCGCCCGCTGCTCCGCCTTGTCGTCGAACTCGACTCGAACGACCAGGCGGAATGTGAAGGCGACGATGGACTCGTTGTAGACGAGCGTTCCTTCTTCGGTGAACGACGCGTTGAGCACATCCTGCTGGTCGGCGTTCCGGCGAAGCTTCTCCCGCGCCGGGGGGTCAAGTTTGTCAAACCGTCCGCGTACCAGCACCCGGTAGACGTGCTCGGGCATCAGTCGTTCCCTTTCTCCGCAGCTATTTCGCGACCCAACGCGACCCACGACCGCAGTAACAGGTCCACCGCGTCGACTGCCGCGTCGTCCGGGCTGCTCTCGGGCGACAGGACCCGTTGGATCGCCAGGCCGTCGTCAAGCGCGTGCACTATCAACGCGAGCACCTCGACCGGAGCAGGTGGGGACGCGTCACGAGACGTGAAGTCGCGGGCGAGCGCCTCCGCGATGATCGTCCGCGTCCGCGCCTCCCGGTCGGTCAGCGTCGGCAGGACGCCCGGGTTGCGCAGGCCGTAGAGCCACAGCTCGGTGCGCAGCACAAGCCAGCTCGCGAGGTGACGGTCACGCTCACGATGCCAGGCCCGGAACTGCTCGACCATGCCCTCGAACGAGCCGGCGTCACGGCCCAGCGCCCGCAGCTCCTCCAGCTCACGCTCTGTGCGCTTCTCCAGCAGGGCGAGCACGAGCTCGTGCTTGCCGTCGAAGTTGCCGTAGAAGGCGCCTCGCGTGAAACCGGCACGCTCGACAATCTGTTCGACCGATGTGCCGGCAAGGCCACGCTCGGCGAACAGCTCCGCCGCCGAGCGCAGCAGCTTCTCGCGGGTCAGCTCCCGACTCTCCTCGCGGGACAACCGTCTGGTCGCGATGACAGGCTCCTTCTAGATACAGAGGTGCATCCAGATACAAGAGCCTATCAGAGTGCCGGGCTCGTCTCCAGCTGGGAGGCGGGCCGGGTCAGGCGGACCGCGCCGAGCACGGCCGCCTGGTAAGGGGTGAGCGTGGCTCCGGGTTCCGACAGGGCGAACGCCGCCCACCGCGGCTCCCGCCCGCAGCCGTACAACATGCCGAGCGACGCCAGGACCGAGCGCCGTTCCGCCTGCCGCCGACCGGATGCCAGCAGATGCGCCGGCCGTCCGGCGTGCGCCAGCGTCTGCCGCACCGGGCTCAACAGGACAGGATGCGCGCTTACCTCCACAAACACCTCATGGCCGGTGTCACCGAGCCGCTCGACCGCGGCGGCGAAACGGACCGGCTCGCGCAGGTTACGCATCCAGTACTGTGAGGCGAGGCTCGTTCCTGGCACGGGCTCGCCGGTCACGGTCGAGTACATCACGATCTTCGTAGGTCCCGGTGCCAGCGACCGTAGCGCCAGATCAAGATCCGCGCGCAGGTCATCGACGTAGTGGCTGTGCGAGGCGACGGTTCCCGTAATCACGCGGCAGTAGACGTCGCGCCGGGTGAGATCATCGACGAGCCTGGCGAGTGACGCCGCGTCGCCGGCCAGCACCGTCGACCGGGGGCTGTTCTCGCCGGCGACGCTGATGCGCCCGGCGCTGGCATCCGCGACGGCATGCGCCTGGGCGGGGGACAGCTCCGTGGCGGCCAACGCCCCCCTACCGGAGATCCGGCGCAGCAGCGCACTGCGCCGGCAGGCGATCATTATCGCATCTCGGAGGCCCAGCGCGCCTGCGGTATGCGCGGCCGCGATCTCCCCCATGCTGTGGCCGACCACGGCATCCGGCACGATCCCCCAACTGCGCCACAAAGCCGTCAGGGCGATCTGCAACGACACCATGGTCGGCTGCAGCACGTCGATCTCGTCCATCCGGGACGCTGGCGGGTCCAACCCGAGCTGCTCTACCACCGAGAATTCGGCGAAACGCCGAACCTCCTGATCACAGCGAAGGAGCGCCTCCCGGAACGCCGGCTCAGCGACCAGCAGCTCGCGGCCCATTCCGTACCACTGGGCGCCCTGCCCGGCGAAGACGAACACCAGGCCGGGCCGGCGTGCCGTCACATCGGGAGGAATGCGGTCGGTTTCTCCCGCGAGGGCGGCGGCCAGTTGTTCAGCGAGATCAGCGTACGAATCGACAACGAAGGTCAGGCGGTGCCGCGCTCCGGCGGTACGCACCGCGGCGTCATGGCAGTACCAGGCCAGCGCCGGCAGGCCCGCCCGCGCACGCACTCGGTCAAGGTGCGTGCGCAGGAGTTCCGCCAGTCTGTCCTCGGTGTCTGCCGCGACAGCGAACAATCGTGTGTCCACGTCTCCCCCATCAGGCCGCACGTCGCCCGCTCCTGGTCCGGGCACCGATCGAGGTCACCGGCGGACGGCTACCTGGTGGCGGTAGCTCTCCATCGGCAGGCCGCTCACCCAGGGCACGATCCCGATCCTGCTCAGCAGCCTGATCACGGCGGGCGGCTGATATCCCGCGAACATGCCGCCGAACATCAGGATCTGGCTGTGTGCCGCGATCCTGCGCGCCATCGGGTTCATCCGCTGCCGCGCGAGCGTGGCGTGGAAATGGCTGTCGGACGCCATCCGGCGGCGGATCGCCGCGCGAACCCGGTCGGAGATGTCGTGGTCGGTGACCCAGGTCAGGCCGTCGATCTCCGCGGTCATCCGGCGCATCGCCGCGTAACGCTGACGCGTGAAGACGTCAATGTGGGTGAGGATGCCGCCGGGGCTGAGCACACGTTCCACCTCCCGGAGGAATCTGCCGAGATCAGGATAGTTGTGCGAGCTCTCTATGTTGACGAGTATGTTCACGGAGCCGTCAACGAAAGGCAGTTTCTCGGCGTCGCCGTGCACGAACTCCAGTACGTCCGCACGCGCGAGGGTCGCCGAAGCCCTGGCGATGGCTCGCGGCGACAGGTCCAGGCCGGTCATCCGTGCGCCACGGGCGATACGGGAAAGGAAGTTCAGGCCTTCCCCGGTGCCGCAGCCGACTTCCAGCACCGTGCGACCGTCGTAGTCGTCCAGACCGATCGGCAGGTCCCGCAGAGCCAGGAAGTACAATTGCTCGCTGAAGCCGTCCGTGCCGAATTCCCCGAACCCTGGCAACCGAGCCCGGATCTCGTCGACGATCTCAGGGTCATACATCCCCCAGTTCCACAGGTCCCCCTTCGCCGAGAGGGTGGCGGCCATGTCATAGATTGTCGAGCTGGCCGTTTTCATTCTTTCCGCAGCCTTCTCACCACCGCGAGCCGTGTCAGGCTCAGCAAGATTGATGTCGGCCAGGCCGCTGGTGAAGGCGGTCATGATCTCGGCAGTGTTCACTGCGCTCTCCGCGGGTCTCCGGCCTGCTCGGAAAGGGAGGGCTGGGGGCTGTTGGTGTCACCGCGCACCAGACCGACGCCGTCGTACGCCTCGGCCGGGTCGGTGCCCATGCGCACCAGTTGGTTGTCGCCGTTCACGAACACGACGTTGGGCTGGTAAGAGCGGGCGTCCTCCTCGGCCATCAACGCATAGCCGACGATGATCACCAGATCGCCTGGACTGATCAGGTGAGCGGCGGCGCCGTTGATGCCGATGGTCCCGCTGTCCGCCTCACCTTCGATGACGTACGTGCTGAGCCGCGCACCGTTGGTGATGTCCAGCACGTCGACCTTTTCTCCCGGCCACAGGCCGGCGGCCGCCATCAGGGTGGCGTCGATGGTGATCGAACCAACATAGTGAAGATCGGCCTGTCGCACGACGGCACGATGGATTTTGGATTTGAGCATCTCGCGGTAGATCATTACACTCACCAGGTCACCGGCAGCTCTCGCACACCGTAGATGATCATTTCGGAGCGGGTACGGATCTCGCTGGTCGGCACCGCCACGTGAAGGTTCGGCAGGCGGCGCGCCAACGATTCGAACGCGATGCGCAGCTCCAATCGGGATAGCTGCTGTCCGACGCACTGGTGGATGCCGTGCCCGAAGGCCAGGTGCGGCACGGGCTCGCGCGTGATGTCGAGGCGGTCGGGAGCGTCGCACAGTGCGGGGTCCCGATTGGCCGCGGCGAGGGAGAGCGACACCGCGTCACCCGCGGTCAGCTGGTGGCCGTCGAACTCCAGATCGGCGGAGACCGCACGGATCGAGCCGGCGTGCACGATCGTCAGGTAGCGAAGCAGTTCCTCGACGGCACCGGGCGCCAGGCCCGGGTCCGCGGCCAGCGCCGCGTACTGCTCGGGATGTTCCAGCAGCGCGAACGTTCCCATCGCGATCATGTTGGTGCTGGTGTCGTGCCCGGCGACCAGCAGCACACTGCCGATCGTCATCAGCTCCTCGTCGCTGAGCTCACCCCGGGCCACCAGCGTGCCCAGCAGGTCGTCCGCCGATGCGGCCCGCTTGGCCTGGATGAGACCCATCAGCAGTCCACCGATGTTCTGCCAGCCGCTGATGGCCTCCTCCGCGCTGGAGTGAACGGTGAACAACGCTGCGATAGCCGCGCCGAACACCTCACGCTGCTCGACGGGCACTCCCAGCAGTTCGCAAATCACCAGCGCGGACACTGGTTCGGCGAACGCCGACACCAGGTCGGCCGGACCGCCACCGGCGATCATCGCGTCCAAGTGCTGGTCGACGATCTCGATCACCCGCGGCTCCAGGGACCTGGTCCGACGCGTCGAGAACCACTCGACGATATGCCGCCGGTAGCGGGTGTGCTCCGGAGGATCCATCGCGGTGAACATGCCCGGCGCCGGCTCGGTGCGTTCGCCTGCCATCGGCAGCGGGATGGGCGATCGCAGAAGGTCGCCACGCGAGCTCATGCGGAGATCTGAGTGGGCGTTCTGCACGCTTTCGTCGGGCCTCAGCTTGAGTTGATCTCTGGGGTGGCCGGTGGGTCGGGCNGGGGCAGGACGAACAGGCCGGGATCGGGCTCGGTGAGAACNCCCCGCTCTACCAGCCGTTTCAGCCGGGCCCGCATGCTCTCGACATGCCGGGGCTCGGTGCCGCCACCCAGCGCCCGGCACACGTCCTTGGCGTGCAGCCCGTTCCCGCCCCGGGTGAACACGGCCAGCACCTCCCGATACCC
>NZ_JDWE01000077.1:0-13019 GCF_000685765.2 Frankia sp. BMG5.23 | reverse complement strand
AGTAGACCGCGACCCGCGGCGGGATCGTCGTGTCGGAACGCCGGGCACCTCTCCCGGTCGCCTCGACCGCCCCATCAACCGCGTCCCGCGAGACGAACGACGTCAGGACCCCCAACGAAATCCAGTCCGTCAGCTGGCTACCCGTGTCCGTCACAGCCCAGGATCATGCCGTCAACCCGGCAGATCCACCCGAACCGACACACCACAGCCAGCCAAGATCCAAATAGTGGAAGTGGCATTGCCGGTAGCCCACGTCACCGCAGAAATGCCCCCGGCAGACGGCGTCGGGGGCCTTCATCGTATGCCCGCTATAGCCGCAGAGAACCATGCTGGCGTGTTGAACCGTCTTCCCGACGTATCCCCCCCATGGCCGACTCTGGACCGTTGGCGGGGTCGAGCGTGAAGGGGCCGAAGAGACAGTGGGAGTGCCGCCGTCAGGGAAGCGCCGTCATCGTGCGGGGAAGCGCCTCCTGTGGCAGGACGCGGCGTCGTCGGGGGCCGATGCAAAAGCCAGTGGCCCGGAGCGTCGGTGGTACCAGGGCGCTGACCTGCGACGCTGTGATATGCACGGTCGATGCCAGCGATCACTGGTCCACATTGACCAGTCCACTATGACTACCCCCGCTGGGCATCGCACCTGCACAGCGATCTTGAATGGCAACATGGTTGTCACATCGCGGGTGACGGCGGGGACGCGGCTACCGGACCCGCGACGAAGCACTTCTATTCTTGTTCTATCGTCCAGTAGAGTTCGCCGGCGCCATCCGCGTCGTGGGCGAGAGCATGCTCGTTGAGCGCTTCCACCCAGTCCTGTCCCTGAGGCCACAGCATCCGGACCTGGCTGGTGTAGCTCGCTATGGCGGCGTACTTCCGTGACCATGATTCAGGGGCTGGTGCTCGAACTATGGGTGTGCCCGCGACGTCCGGGCGCTCTGCCGTTGCCTCCGCAGCGTATGGGAGATCCTCCCAGGTCTCGGCCGCGATTCCAAGTCTGCCGGCCACGCTGAGGGCTGCGTCTCGTGTGGCACGGTGGTCCACGTGATGGCCGATTCCCGCGCAGGTCAGGATGCGGGTGGGTCGTAGCCGGTGGCACCGCGTCTCGATGGCTGCCTCAAGGGACGACCGTAGGTTGGGTTCGGCTGGAAGCGAGGTGTCGAACATCGCTTGGCCGTGGGTGCAGTGCCAGGCGCGGTCCGGCCGGCGTCGGTAGATCGCGTCGTGGAAGTCTGCGTGGTGGGCGTGTGCCCCCAGAATGGTGAGGGCAGCAGCGTCCTCGCCGCGCCGTATCTCGAAGGCGGTGCCGTTATGCGGCAGGCCACAGCGGTCGTGAAAATCCCGTGCCACCGGAGACAGGTCGTTGTCGGCGGGGAAACCCGCGAACAAGGTCAGGACGTGGATCTCCGTCCCGGCGCTTGCCAGCTCCGCGATCCACGCGCCTGCGGACAGCGCGGCGTCGTCGAGATGCGGAGAGACGATCAGCTGCGTGCCGTCGACACCGGTCACGCTGGCTTCCCCGCACGTTGCGGAGCATCTTTCCCGTCGAAGGCAAGATCGTAGCCGTCGGCGACTGCTCGGCACATCCGGTCGAGCGTGAAATTCCGCGTATAGTGCTGGCGCCCGAGCTTGGCGAGCGCGCGTGCCTTTTCTCCATTGCCGAGGAGGTCGAGAACCGCCGCGGACAAGGCCGTGGTGTCGCGCCGAGGAATCAGGACACCGGCGTTCCCGAAGTCGAGCAGGTGGGCGACGTCTCCGACGTCGGTAGCGACCACAGGTACTTCATGGGCCATGGCTTCCACAACCGTGCGTGGCGAGCCTTCGATGTCGGAGGGTTGCACCATGACGTCGAGCGCGGCGTAGATCGAGGTCGTGTCGTCCACGAGGCCGGTGAAGGTCACTCGCTGGTCGAGACCGAGTGCGACGGCGATGCTTCGGAGATGCGGCAGTTCGCTTCCTCCGCCAACGACAAGGAAATGCGCGGCAGGGCTGGCCGCCGCCACGGATCGAGCTGCCTCAAGAAAGAGGTCGAGTCTCTTCTCCTGGGACAGGCGGCCAACCGTCCCGGCCAGAAAGCAGTCTGGCGGGACGCCGAGTGTGCGCCGCAGGTGCTGACGGTTCCGGCGCAGGTCTTCCAGGCGCGAAGGGTCCGGCGGGTCGATGCCGTTGTGGACGACGATGCTGGCGGTCCGGCCCGGATGGTCGAGCTGGTGGACATGCCGGTGGGCTGTGGCGAAGGCGATGGCGGCAACGCGACCGCTGCGGCGGTCCAACGCGGACTTCAGGTGAAGCCATCGCGTCGTCTCGATCCAGCCGTGCGCCGTGACCGCGGCCGGGATGCGTCGCCACGTGCCGGTCAGCAGCCGCATGGACGCGAGGAGGTAGTTGGCCTCGTAGCCGTGGGCGTGGACGAGCGCGACGCCGTGTCTGCGGGGCAGCTCCGCCAGGCAGCGGATACCATGCGGTGGCGGCGTGGTGACGACGGGCAGACCCGCCTCACTCAGCAGGCCGAGATAGTGAGCGGTAGCTCGCGGGGCCAGGATCAGCGGTTGCCAGCTTCCTGCCCGGCGCTGCGCGACGGCGAGGTCGCGGACGTGAAGGTCGGCTCCGCCGACCGCTCCGGCCTTCTGCGGAACGATGACGTGCAGGACCCGGCGCGCTCCGCTGCTCATCAGGGTGTGACAGCCAGGTCGGGACGGCGGGTGACACCGGCCCACGAATCCCATACTCGGGCCAGCGCATCGGCGGCCTGGTCCCAGGTGGGCAGCAGTCGCACCGCGTCCTGTGCGCATTCCTGCTGGGACCGGCGGATCTCGGCCGACGCGAGAAGGCTCAGGCAGGACTGGGCGATCGAAGAGGCGTCGTCTCGAACGAGGACCGCTCCTGCTGGTAGCTCGCCGAGGCCCTGGACGCCCACCGATGTCGTGACGACTGCCCGTCCCCGGCTGAGGGCTTCCAGGACCTTGACCTTCACGCCCCCGCCGATACGGAGAGGGCAGACGACGACCTGTGCGGCGTCCAGCCATCCGGTGAGGTCGGGCACCGGGCCAGTGACCCTCACCCGCGGGTCGACACGAGCGGCCTCGACAAGCCATGTCGGCGGACCGGAGCCGGTGAAGGTGAGGGTCGTCGAAGGGCGGCTCGCCGTCACTGCCGGGAAAATCACGGTAAGCAGCCATCTGGCCGCATCCTGGCTTGGCGGGTAGGCAAAGTTCCCGACGAACAACAGGTCGCTGACTGCCGCGTCCCTGTCCGCGCATGGGACGGGTGCGGCGTGTAGGTGATCGGCTCCGTTCGGCAGATGGTGGACCGTGGCGAACGGCGCGTGCCGACGGATCACGGCGCAGTCCTCGGGGGTGATCGCTCCGACGGCCGCCGCCGTCCGCCAGGCAAGGCGCTCCGTGTCCTGCGTCAGCGTGGCGGCGCTGCGCAGTCGTCGGCGTTCCCGGCCGCTGGTCGCGAGGTCTGCCTGCTGCCAGAGAAGAGACGATTCGATGTTGTGTTCGACGACCAGGGCACGCGAGCGGGCCGGGGGCGGGAGCAGTCCGAGCAGGTAATGCCCTTCCACGTGAACCAGACAGTCCTGGTGGCGCGACCACCAGGAAGCGAGGTGAGCACGCGCACTGGCGGACCGATGCCGTCTGACATGCGGGCTGAGACGCGGGCGAGGCGACTGGTGCGCCGCGAAGACCTGCGCGCGAATTCCCCGGACAAGAGCCTCGTCGACCGCGCGGCGGTCAGCCTCCGGAACCTTCGAGATCGCGACAAGATCGATATCGAATCGGTGGGCAAGCCGCTCCAGGAGCTGGGCTTCGCGTAGCCGCCCGCCACTGGACGCTGGCCACGGGAGGTGATGGGTGAGGAAGAGCACCCGTTGGTCCCGGCCACCGCCCACCATCCATCCCCCGTCACAACCTGACTACCCTTGGCATCAGGACGGGAGGATCGTAGCATCCGGGTGATATGGATCTGATCCGTTTTCCTGACCCACATCCGGACAATCTCGCCGCGGCGCTGGCCCGCGTCAGCCCTGACGATCAGGTAGTCGACGTCGGCGGATGGTGGAAGCCACTCAACCGCGCTGACCACGTGGTGGACCTGTTGCCGTACGACACCCGCGCGGGCGGCGGTCGCCTGGGCCCTGGACCCGAGCGGTACGACGCCTCGACGTGGCACCAGTTCGACATCTGCGACACCCCCTGGCCGTTCGACGACAAGTCGTTCGACTTCGCCTTCTGCGGACAGACCCTGGAGGACGTTCGCGACCCGATCGCAGTGTGCCGAGAGCTGAGCAGGGTGGCCCGCCGCGGTTACGTCGAAGTTCCATCCGTGTGGATCGAGTGCACCTTCGACGTGGACGTCGGACCGCTGACACCGCGGTATCCCGGATACGAGAAGCACCGCTGGCTGGTGTTCCACGAGGACGACGAGCTGCTGTTCGTCCCCAAGCAGGTGTGGCTGTCGCTCGTCGAGTTCGTCCCGGCTCCGGTGGCCACCACGTGGCGTTCCGACCAGCGGATCTGGACCACTCCCGTGCATTGGGAGAACGAGATCCGAGGGCGGGAGCTGGCGTTCTCCGGCCAGGAACAGATCATTCCTTTGCTCCGCGACTACTTCGGCCGCTTCGACTACAGCCCGTTCCAGTCAGCCCGTGATTGACGTCACGACGTGCACGACGCTCGCGGAGGCCACCGCCTACGCTCCGGTCTGGGAGGAGATGCCGGCCGACGGTGCCAGCGGCATCTTCACCTCGCCGGCCTGGTGCCTCGCCGCCTGGCGGTTCTTTCCCGATCTCGGCTCGCCTCGGCTGCTGGTCGCCAACTCCACCGAGAGCGGTCCGCTCGGGATTCTGCCGCTGACGGCCGGCGCGAACGGACTGACCTGGGCGGGGAGCCCACTCGGGGACGAGCACGACGTCCGGTTACGGCCGGAGTCACCGCACGCCGGGCCAGCCGTGGCACGGCTCGTCCAGGAGATCGTCTCGCGGTCGCCGTCGACGGCGTCGGTTCTCCTGACCGACGTCCGGCCTGCCGGTGTCCTGGTCGATTTCGCGCCGAACCGACCCGGCACTCCTGCGCCGGTCCTGCACCTGCGCGAACCGGACTCGGCGTGGGGCTCGCTGGCGTGCATACCCGGCTGGTCTCGGGGCCGTTGGCGGGAACTGCGCCGGCTGCGCCGCGCCTGCGAGCGGTCCGGCCCTCTCACCATGACCAGGATCACCGAACCCGTCCAGCTCCACGACGCGATCCCCGACTTCGTCGCCGCCCGGCTCGCCGCCTGGCGGACGCGCGGCAGGTTCGACGAACTCCCGGTGATGGACCGCCACCCTCGTTTCCCCGAGTTCCTCGCCACCGCCGCCAGCGGGCTCGCCCGGACCGGCCGCTGCCTGCTTGCCCAGCTTCTGTACCTGGACCGCCCCATCGCGCAGGCCCTGTACTTCCGGCTGGGCTCGGCCGACCTGCTCTACATGAGCACTTTCGACCCGGAGTTCGCCGGCTACTGCCCGAGCCACCAGCTTCTCGCCGAAGCAGCCGCCGCCGCGATCCAGGAAGGAGTCAGCCTGATCGAGATGGGGCGGGGTGACGAGCCGTACAAGTTCGATCTTGGCGCTTCCCCTCGGCATCTCCGCGAAGTTCTGGCCCCGGGATGAGGGCTCACCGACCTGCGACAGATCATTGGTAGGTTGGGGGTCATGGCCGGTCACCGTGAAAGGACGCGGCACCCGGCAGAGTCTCGTCCGGGTGTCCCCGGGTTCCTCGCTGCCACCCTGCCCGGCCTGGGCGGGCTCCTGTCGTCCGAGATCACCGACCATCCGGACCTGGACCCCGACGACAAGCCCGGCTTCGACGGACGCGCCGACATCGTCCGTTTCCAGGCACGCCGAGGAGCCCAGTGGGAGCTGTCTGATCTCAGGCTCGCCGAGGACGTGTTCACCACGATCGGCGAAGCGGACGGCAACGCAGGGCCTCGTCAGGTTGCCGCGGCGCTCGTCACCCGTACCGGCCTGGAACGGGCACTGTCGGTTTGGGCCCGGTTCGTCCGCCACCTTGGCTCCGCGATGACCTATCGCGTGATCACCAGGGTCCTGGACGAACGCCGTTTCAAGCGGACCGAACTACGCCGTGCCGTCACTGACACGATCGCCACGCATCGGCCGCGGTGGCGCCCTGCCGACCCGGCGGAGTTGGAGATCTGGGTACTCGAATACCGCAAGGGCCACTTCCTCGCCGGCCTGCGGCTGTCCGACCGGCGGATGCGACAACACGGCGAGGGCAGGGAAAGCGAACGTCACGGGGCACTGCGCCCAGTCGTCGCCGCCGCGATGGTCCGCCTGGCTGGGCAGAACCCCGGCGAACTGTTGGACCCCTGCTGCGGGTCAGGAACGATCATCCGCGAAGCGCTCGACCTCGGCTGGCAGGCGCGTGGCTCGGACGTCGACCCGGAGGCGGTCGACATCGCCAGCACGAACCTCCCGGGAATCCGCCTGGAGCAGGCGGACGCGCTGAAGCTGCCGCATCCCGACGGCGGTTTCGATGCTGTCGTGAGCAACCTCCCGTTCGGGAAACAGTTCACGGTTGACGGGGACCCGCATGCCTGGCTGCGTGACGCGCTGCGCGAGTTCGCCCGGATCACCCGTCCCGGCGGACGGGTCGTCGTCCTCGTGCCACCACCGGTACCCAGGAACCCGCGCGGGCTGACCCTCCTTGGCGCCCATCCGCTGCGTCTGCTCGGCACACCCACCAGGATCTGGGCCTACGGCCGCTCGGAGGACGCCAGGAACTCCGATCTGGAGGATTCACCCACCACAACGGCGACGATGTAGGTGCCACATCAGGTCACCTTCGTGACGACCGGCGTTGCCGCACCTGGAGCGGTCAGCAGCCGCGTTGCCGCGCTACGGGCAGGTCTGATCCTTCGCGGCTGGCACGTCGATGTGCTTGACGTGCCACCGGCGCGGCGGTCGCCGATCCAAGCCGTCGTGGATCGCCTGCCGCCGTCAGTCGGCCAGGCGCTGGAGCAGGCGGGTATCGAGGGCGACGTGCGGCCAGCCGTGGCTTGGCGCTCGCTGCCAGCGCTGCGAGCTGTGCGCCACGGCGTGGTTGTCGTCTCCGTCCCCCCGTTCTCCCTCCTCGCCGCCGCGACGTTGATCCGCCGCGGTCTGCTCGTTGTCGTGGACTACCGCGATCCGTGGAGCGCCCGAGCGCACCCCCCTGCGCTGGCGCGGATCACCGGAGCTCTGGAAAGCGTCGCCCTCCGACGGGCCCGTGCCGTGACCTTCGCGGGAGGCCCTGCCTTCGGGCGCCTGCTCGCCGCACGGTTGGAAGTGCCAAACGACAAGATTTTTTCGGTTCCGAACGGGTTCGATCCCGCCGACCTGGCCGGCGTGCCGCAACCGATGGCAGACCGGCGCCGTGACGGCACACCGCTCGATCTCGTCTTCGGCGGCTACTGGTATGGACGCAACGGGCCTGGCATCCTCGCCACCGCGCTCGACCGCGTCGGACCGGAGACCGCCACGCTCACCGTCGTTGGGGACGCAGCCGCCACCATCGCTGTCCGGGCGGCCCGCGAACCCGCCATCTCCCGCCCCGCGCTCTACGCAAGACTCGCCCGCGCGGATGCCGCGGTCATCACCCTCGACCACGCCAGCGCCGTGGAGTCACGTATCCCGGCCAAGGCGTATGACTGCCTTGCCGTTGGCATTCCGGTCATCGCGATCTGCCCGTCCGGAGCGGCACTCCTGGCGATCCCGGGTGCCGCCCGTTTCCACCACATCGTCCACGATGACGTGGATGGCCTGGTCGCGCTTCTGCGGGCCGCCTGCGCGGACCGGTCGTTGCTGCGTCCTGGTACTCAGGGCAGTGGACCGACGCGCGACGCCGGAGCGGGCTCGCTCGACAAACTGCTACGGGAGATCGTCTCCTGACCGATGAGAACACCTTCTCCCGTCCGACTGCGCCCAAGAGCTGCTGTCGCACGCGATGCCGTCGGTGCGGCCCCTCTGTAGCATGGCCTTACTCCACTCGCTGTTCTACAGCGGGCGCCTACGGCCGCTCGAACTCTCCGTCCTTCGCACCGCCGAGAAACGCATCCCATTCGCCCGGAGTGAAGATCAGAACAGGTCCGCCCTGGTTTTTGGAGTCACGCACAGCGACTAGCCCGGCGTCTAGGAAGGCGACCTCAACGCACTGGCCGTTGCCGCCGCTGTAGCTGCTCTTGCGCCACACTGCTGCGGAGAGATCCACCTGCTGCACGGTCCGCACCTTCTCACTCCTTGCCCTCCGCTGCCAGGCTGGCGATCAGGCTCGTCGAGTCGTCAGGGCTGAGTGCCACGGCAGCGAGGTTGTCAAAGGACAATCTATACCGCCGGATGTCGGCCTCGGCCTCCAGAAACAGGTCACCGGCCATGCTCTCGACGTAGATGATCTCAGGGTCGGCCGAGTTCGGGAAGTCCATGAGCACGAACGACCCGAGCATGCCGGCGTGCGCGCCGGCCGCGTACGGGATGACCTGGACCGTGATGTGCGGCTCGCCGGCAGCCTCGGTGATCCTGGCCAGTTGCCGATGCATGACCTTCGGCCCGCCGACCTGGCGGTGAACAGCGGCCTCGTCAACGACGGCCCACAGGCGCAACGGGTCCTCCTTGGCCAGCAGGGCCTGGCGTTCCATTCGGGCTTGGACACGCTGGTCGATCTCGGTCTGGCTGGCCATGGGTAGGTTGCCGCGGATGACGGCACGCGCGTAGTCCTCGGTCTGGAGCAGGCCGGGGATGAACAGGGACTCGTAGTTGCGGACGGTGCGGGCTTCGGCCTCGAAGCTGATGTAGGCGGTGTAGTGCTCCGGCAGCTCGGCGTGGTAGGGCCGTAGCCAGCCCTGTGCGTCGGCTTCTCGGGACAGGGCGAGGAGGTCGGCGCGCTGCTGGTCAGTAACGCCGTACATGTTGAGCAGCGCGATCATCGTGCGGCGCTGGGGGCGGGAGCTGGCGGTGGCGGTCTCGTGCCGGTAGAGCGTGGCAGGGTTGATCCCGGTCTCCTCGGAGACCTGCTCCCGGGTGAGACCAGCGGCTTCGCGTAGGCGGCGCAGCTCGAACGCCAGCCGACGGGACCGCACCGTCGGCGGTGCCTGACGTTGCCTCGGCACAGAGTGCTCCTCTCGCTTCCAGGCGGCGCTCTGCCCCCTGTGACCTGCTACCCCACAGCCTTCCGCAAAGGATGCCCATGCATACCTTGCAAAACAGCATGATGCGGGGGCATGCTACGGGACAGTACATCGCCACGATCCGTGGCAATCAGGGGCCTCGCCTCCAGACGCGCGTGGCCCGGCGAGATGACAGGGGGCGACGCGGGTGGACGTCGGTCAACAGGCGGCGCGGCCTGCCCTCCACACAATCCGCTGTCCCCGCCGGAGGAACCGCCGCAAGGCAAGGCCCGGTGGGGACAGCGCCAAGCCAGCGACAACGGGGCGGGGAGATCTTGTGTGTGATGTTGTGGCCGGACTGCGGCCGGGCACGATCAGGGGCTCAGCGTGAACGCCGACCCGTCGCCCGTGATCCGGGTAGCCGTGGCGCACTTCCCGTCGATCGCTGCCGCTGTTCCCGACGCTCGCGCGAGCACGGTCCGCACGCTCACGGCCTGGTCGGTCGACGCGGACACCGTTGACGTGGCCGAACTCGTCGCGTGCGAGTTGGCCTCCAACGCTGTGAAGACCAGCCACCCGGATGGCGGCGTCGCGCTGCGGCTGACCGTCTGCTACGCAGTGTTGACCGTGGAGATGTGGGACGCCAGCACGGCCCCACCCGTCTTGACTGTCGCGCAGCCGGACCAGGAGAACGGGCGCGGCCTCGCGCTGGTGGACGCGGTCAGCCTGCGATGGGCCTGGTATCTGGGCCGGACCGGCGGGAAGGTGGTCTGGGCACAGCTCCCGGCCGCGACGCCAACCGTCCCCACCGGCAGCACCGCGGCGTTGCCGACCCGTGCACCTGCGCCCGTACCAGCCCCCGCCGCCCCCGTCACCTTCCGCAACGATCCGGCCACCCTACAACGGGTCATCGACCGTCTACGCGGCCTCGATGACTGGCACCGCCCATCCCCCAGGCATGGCAGGACCGACTGGCACCACACCGGCACCCGCCACCGCGGCATCCAGCCGGAGGCGACCCGCCGATGACGATCGTCCGCTCTGCCGTGCCTGAGCACCTGCGACCTGTGGTGCTGCTGGCCGGGATGCGCAAGCTGGTACCAGCCGACCAGATCGCGCAGGTACTCGGTCTGTTCGTCCCCCCGATCGATCCGGCCTCCCGCCGATGGGCCGCGCTCTGCGACGCCCTGGACGCCTACGACCACGCCGAGCGGGTCGGGGCCGGTCACCTCACAGCCGCCCGTCACCAGGTTGACGCGGCGGCCTCGGCCGTTCTCGGTCTCGCCGACCCTTACCCCACACAGCGCACACCCAGCCAGCACGAAGGAGCACCCATGACACTTGACAGCCTCCACCATCCCGCGACCAGCGACGACGGACAGACCGACCCACGACCGCCCGCCACTGCGCCCGGACCAGCGGAACCACTCACGGCGTTCGTTGCCCGGCAGGCACCACGCCTGTTTGCGCTCGTCGACGACGGTGCCGACCACGACGACTCCCCGATCCTCGCGTGGGGGCTCGACTGCCGCGACCATGTCAACGTCGTGAGCCCGGACGGCAACCTGTGGGCCAGCTTCTCCAGCATCGACCGCGCGCATGCGACGTACGCGTTTCTGGCCCCCTCCGTCGAGATCGTCTGGTGTGTCCCAGGCCGCCACGAGTGACAGCCGGGAGAGTGCACGGGAGGGCGACGGCAAACCCCCTGCCTGTCGGGTGGCCGTACCGGTCTCCGTGCCGGTCCCCCATCTGAGCGGCTACCCGGCGGTGCCTGCTGGCGCAGGTCGCACGCCCGCTGGTACTATCCGAGCACAGCCCGACTCGTACCTCTACAGGTCACGTGTTCACATCTGGACGGCCGTGGCCCCGGCCGCTGGGCACCGACGCGCGACAGCCTCCCACATGTCCGCTAAGCCCCATTTAATGGAATTGTCCGGCATCCTGTCTGTCCGCCCACCGGATCCCCCACCGGATCGCCCATCGGACTACCCATAAAGATGGGCGGGTCCGAAATATCGCGCCGGCGCAGGTCACAGCACCTTTCACACCCACCCAAGCACTCCGCGACTTAAATACCCAACGGGTACTGTTCAAAGTATAAATGCGGGCCGCGGATACGCGACGTGGCCCCTTTCCGTGCCGTTCTCCGGAGGCAGGACGACTCGCGCGTCTTACGGGCATCCGATAGCCCTGACGGTCGGCCTTCCCTGACAGCGACATCTGGCACGGACGGCATGCGGCCCGCAGAGGGTGCCAGCAGGACCACAGAGAACCCTTTTCCTCTGTGATCTCACTCACATACCCGGGCCGCTTTTGCGAGGAAATGTCCTGATTGATGCATGTCCTAACCGATGCCCTGTGCGCGGCCCCAACGGAGACCCTAACGGCGTACCTGCTTAGCGGGTACACCCGGACTGGCGCATCGGTGCAGATCAGCGGACATCTGACCCGTACCCAAGTGGGCCAAGACTCAGTGCCATTACCGGCATCGTATCTAATCATGGTCATGGGCGGGAGTGGCCGGCGGAATGCGCGCGCTTGGCAGAAACGGATGGCGCGGTTAGCGTTTATACGCCGAATTCCTCCCGCCCGTTCTGTGTGAGGTGCCGTGGTCGATCCGTCCCGCCTCCGCCGTCCTGCCTCCGCCGATTCGCACGACAAGCCAGCACAGACCGGGGACGGGCCACCGCAGACCGGCACGGCGGGCACGGACAGAGACGACCTCACAGCGGCGCCGGACGCCAGCGGGCCGACGCTCCACTCTGCCGCCAGGACACGCGACGCCCACGATGCCGAATCGGACGGCGATGACGCCGACGCGGTAGCGCGCTGGATGGCCGAGACGCTCGCCGAGGCCCCGCCCGTCCCGCCAGCGGTCGCCACCCTCATCGCGGGCGTGCTCGTCCGGCGACCACCCGCCGCCTGATCTCCCGAGCAAGGGACCGCCGTCGCCCATATGCCCAGAACACCGCGCCCTGCGCGCCCACCGGCGCCTACGGCCGATACGCGAATACCACTTGCCATGTGTGACCAAGGGGTGGTGCCGGCGGTGCTGACGTACCGTCCGGTTCCGCTGAGCATCGCCAACGATGCGCGGGCGTGTGGCTCGGCTTCGTCACCCTTGCCGAGATAGCCGAGTACCACCGCATTGAAAGCTTCGCTGGACTCTTCGTCGATCGGTGAAGGTCCTGGCAGGCGGTTGCCGGTCCAGACATGATCATTCATGGTCCGCAAGGCGGTTAGTGCTTCGTCTTCGCGGCTGGTGATGGCGTAGGCGCGGGCCTGTGCGCAGGCGAGGAGCGGGACGATATAGGGGTGCGCCTGCGGCTGGGCCTGGGCGGCGATGTCCGCAGCGGTCTCGAACTCGCGGGCGAAGAAGGCCACGGCGGAGCGCATGGCGGCAACCGATCCGGCAAGTAGTGGGTTACCGGCTGCCTGGGCGTGTTGAGCGGCGAGGACGAAGAACGTCAACGCGCCGTCGTCATCGCCCATGTCGAAGGCGAGTCGACCACGGTAGAAGGCGTATTGGCCGGCGAGGAGTTCGAGGTCGCGACGGTCGGTGCCGGTGACTCTGGTTTCCAACCGGGCTTCCGCATCGTCCCACGCCTGTTCGACGGGTCCGAGTAGATCCGCGTGCGGTGTCGTGGAGTAGATCCGGGTGAGGCGTTGGATGCCCTGGTGGAGCTGGGCGACACTGAGGGGGTCCGGGGTGGACGCGGCGATGGCGCGGGAGATCTGCGCGGCGCGGCTGGTGGCGCCAGTCGTGGCGGTGCTGGCGGCAAGNAGGATGCCGGTGCCGAGTAGGTCACGGCGGCGCGACGGACTCACCTCCTCGCGGGGCGGCCCGCTGCCGGGCTCCGCCTGAGCGGGAACCATGACGGGACGTG